>CAJPRB010000071.1:0-8487 GCA_905372925.1 uncultured Streptococcus sp. | reverse complement strand
ACAAAGCGATTGTCTTGACGGCAGATGCAACTGTAGGGGGCAATCGTGAGGTCGATAAGCGCAATGGTTTTGTCTTCCCAGTTGGTATGCCGATTGTTGAGGAATACCTGCCAGAAGGTGCTGGAAAATCAATGGACTTTGTTTACAAATCAGCCAAACAACGCTTGTCTCCACGTGATGTAGAATTTATCGCTGCTTACTCAGGTCTTCCTGTCTATGTCAAGGGGCCTCAATGCCGTGAGGACGTTGAACGTTCGCTTGCCGCTGGTGCTTCTGGTATCTGGGTAACCAACCACGGTGGCCGCCAAATCGACGGTGGACCAGCTGCCTTTGACTCTCTTCAAGAAGTGGCTGAAGCAGTTGATAAACGTGTGCCAATTGTCTTTGACTCTGGTGTTCGTCGCGGTCAACACGTCTTTAAAGCCTTGGCTTCAGGAGCAGACTTGGTAGCTATTGGCCGCCCTGTGATCTATGGTTTGGCTCTTGGTGGTAGTGTTGGTGTGCGTCAAGTCTTTGAGCACTTGAATGCAGAATTGAAGACAGTCATGCAATTATCTGGAACTCAGACTATTGAGGATGTCAAACACTTCAAACTCCGTCACAACCCATACAACCCAACCTTCCCAGTCGACCCTCGTGACTTAAAATTGTATTGATAAAGAAGACGGCCTCCACATGATGTGGAGGTTTTTCTTCGTGTATAGAAAGATTAAATCGTTTTCATAAGCTATATAAATATATTTTCCAGTCAAATATCTTGCTAGGGCTTTCAAATTCTGTTATACTGGTCCAGTAATTAAATAATAAAGACATTTGGGGTGCTTTAGGCTGAGATGATACCCATTGAACCTGATACAGTTAATACTGGCGAAGGGAAATGTGAAAAGGTTTTTTTCGTATGTCGAAAAGAACTGTCTAATCTGGTAGGGTAAACTCTAATTCTCGTTTGTAATTGGAGTTTTTTTGTTTATCAAAAGAGGATAGGCTTGACGGCAAGCCTTTTGGTAGCTCTCCTTGAATGCCCCACTTTTCTTTAAAAAAGGAGTTTTTTATGTTGAAAAAATGGCAGTTAAAAGATGTTATCTTGCTTGCTTTCTTGTCTATCTTTTTTGGTGGCGTTTTTGTGGGTTCAGGCTATCTGTTTGATATTCTCACCCTGATCTTGGCCCCTCTTGGTTTGCAGGCCTTTGCCAATGAAATCCTCTTTGGTCTCTGGTGTATGGCTGCGCCCATTGCTGCTATCTTTGTTCCAAGAATCGGAAGTGCAACGATTGGAGAAGTACTCGCTGCGCTTGCTGAAGTCCTTTATGGTAGCCAATTCGGTTTAGGTGCCCTTTTGTCTGGCTTGGTTCAAGGTTTGGGAAGTGAATTTGGTTTTCTCGTAACCAAGAATCGCTATGAAAGTTGGCTCTCTCTAACTGCCAATAGTATTGGGATTACGCTTGTTAGCTTTGTCTATGAATACATTAAGTTAGGTTACTATGCCTTTTCTCTTCCTTTTGTCCTTTCTTTGCTGGTGGTGCGTTTTATTTCCGTCTTTTTCTTCTGTACCATTTTGGTTCGTGCCATTGTCAAACTCTATCATCAGTTTGCGGCTGGAGGAAAGGCGTAGATGGGGCTGGAACTACGGGGGATTCAGTCCCCAATCTTTTCGGAGCCGATTGATTTTACTTTTCATGCGCATGCCTTTACCTTGTTAGTTGGGAGCAGTGGTTCAGGAAAATCCAGTCTCTTTCAAGTCATTGCTCAAGTGAGTTCTCTTCCCTATAGTGGTCAAGTCCTGATAGATGGGAGCGAGGTCAGTCAGCTTTCTATCGTTGAACGTGTCCAGACGGTTGGTATTCTCTTTCAAAATCCCAATCATCAATTCACCATGGAGAACTTGTTTGAGGAGCTGGTTTTTACCTTGGAGAATATCGGGCATCCCCTTCAAGATATTGATGCTAAAATAGCAGAGGTGGTCCGGCAATGTCGCTGTAAGGCAATCTTGAACCGTCCCATCCATCACCTATCAGGTGGGGAAAAGCAAAAGGCTGCGCTAGCTGTCCTCTTTGCCATGAATCCTAGAGTCTATCTCTTGGATGAGCCCTTTGCTTCCATTGACCGAAAAAGTAGGATAGAGATCTTAGAGATTCTAAAAGACTTGGCCTCTAATGGGAAGACAGTCATCCTGTGTGACCATGATTTATCAGACTATGAAGCCTATATCGACCATATGGTGGAGCTAAGAGACGGCCAGTTAAGGGAGGTGTTTCAAGTCCCTTGCTCTGAAATGACGCAGGTTGCTTCAAAGGAAGTTGCTTCTAGTCCAGAACTATTCCATATGGATCGTGTGACTTGTGAGCTGGGGAATCGCCCCTTCTTTTCGATTGCAGATTTCACATTTTACCAAGGGATTTCCTGTATCCTGGGTGACAATGGTGTCGGGAAATCAACCCTCTTTCGCTCCATTCTTCAATTTCAAAAGTATAAGGGGTGCATTACTTGGAAGGGTTCGGTTCTCAAAAAGAAAAAGACTCTGTATCGTGATCTGACGGGTGTTGTTCAGGAAGCTGAGAAGCAGTTTATCCGAGTCAGTCTGCGAGAAGAGCTTCAATTAGATGGACCTGATACTGTGAGAAATCAGCGGATTCTCCAAGCATTACAATTTTTTAATTTGGACCAGGCACTCGATAAGAGTCCCTATCAATTAAGTGGTGGCCAGCAAAAGATTCTTCAGCTCTTGACCATCTTGACTAGTAAGGCCTCTGTGATCTTGCTAGATGAACCTTTTGCAGGTTTGGATGATAGAGCTTGCCATTATTTTTGTCAGTGGATTGTGGAGGAGAGAAATCAAGGAATAAGTTTTCTGATCATTAGCCATCGTTTAGATCCCTTGATCTCTGTGGTTGATTATTGGATTGAGATGACGAGTGAGGGGCTTAGTCATCTCAAAGACGTGACCATCAGCAAACCACTCCCATCTCTGAAAAATGATACTTTAGGGGAGGTAAGATAGTATGATCAAAGTAGCAACCCAGACACCAGTTATCAGCCTCTTCTTTCTAATTCTATCCTTGGAAACATCCTTCATTCCTTCGATTGCTCTTAATCTTTCGGTAGCCGCATTTTGCATTCTCTTCATGCTCTACCACCGTCGATTTAAGATGTTGGCTTGGATGCTCGTACTCGCCATCTTACCATCTTTGGCCAACTACTGGGCAGTTCAGTTACATGGGGATGCTTCGCAGGCAGTGATACTTGGGACGAGAGCTTTTGTGACAGTTTGTATCGGCCTTGTCTTTGTTTCCAGTATTTCTTTAAAAGAGCTTCTCTTGTACTTGGCTCAAAAGGGGTTATCGCGTTCTTGGGCCTATGCCTTAATTGTAGTATTCAATGCCTTTCCCCTCATTCAGCAGGAAATCAAGTCCCTCAAGGAAGCTTGCTTATTGCGTGGTCAAAAACTGCATGTTTGGTCGCCCTTGATTTACAGCAAGGTTCTGATGACGGTCTTTAGGTGGCGCCATCTTTATCTGAGAGCTTTGTCTGCGCATGGATATGACGAACATGCACAGTTGGAGAATCGCTATCGGACTTTTTATATCTCTAAAAAAACAAAATTAATCTACCTACTTTACTTTTTATTGCTTCAAACCAGTCTATTTCTATAAAGGAGTTATTATGGAATTTACAGATATTGCGATGGAATTATCCAAGGAAGCTTGGCAGGCTTCCTTTCATCACCCATTTGTATTACAGTTACAAGAGGGAAATTTAGACCCGTCCATCTTCCGCTATTACCTGATTCAGGATGCCTACTATCTGAAGTCTTTTTCAGAAGCCTACCACCTCTTGGCTGATAAGACTTCAAACGAGGAAATGAAAAGACTCTTGAAACAAAATGCCAAGAGTCTAGTGGAGGGTGAGTTGTTTATCCGCCAACAATTTTTCAAGGAATTAGGAATAAGCGACCAGGAAATGGAGCAACATCCAATCGCTCCAACTTGTTATCATTACATTTCGCATATTTATCGTCAATTTGCAGAGCCAAACTTGGGCATTGTCTTTGCTAGTTTGCTCCCTTGTCCTTGGTTATACCATGATTTGGGCAAGGAACTTAATCGCAAACCATCCCCGAATCCTCTTTATCAACAGTGGATTGAGACCTATATCACCGATGAGTTAGAACTGCAGATTAAAGAGGAAGAAGCCCTGGTCAATCAGCTCTATCGAGAAAGCAACGAGACGGACAAACAAAAAATGCTAGAGGCCTTCCACCGAAGTGTCCACATGGAAGCCAAGTTTTGGGAAATGGCTTACCAACATCAAACATGGAAGAGTGATTTGCAGCCCTTAGAAAAAGAGAAGAAATAGAAAATGAGAAACCACCAACTACAAGTTCACAAATTAACCATTTTATCCATGATGATTGCTCTTGACGTAGTTCTTACACCCATCTTTCGAATTGAGGGAATGGCACCGATGTCCAGTGTAGTCAATATCCTAGCAGGGATCTTGATGGGACCTGTTTATGCCTTGATCATGGCTACAGCCACAGCCTTTATCCGTATGTCAACTCAGGGCATTCCCCCTTTGGCCCTAACAGGAGCTACTTTTGGAGCCCTCCTTGCAGGTCTCTTTTATAAGTACGGTCGGAAATTTCACTATTCTGCCCTAGGAGAAATCTTGGGAACGGGCATAATCGGTTCCATTGTTTCCTATCCTGTTATGGTTCTCTTTACAGGATCTGCGGCCAAGCTCAGTTGGTTTATCTACACTCCTCGATTTTTCGGAGCAACCTTGATCGGTACAGCCATAGCTTTCCTCGCCTTTCGATTTTTAATTAAGCAGGAATTCTTTAAAAAAGTGCAGGGATATTTCTTTGATGAAAGGATAGACTGATGCAGAAGTTAACAAATCCCTTTCCTCTAGAAACGAGTTCCCTAATTCACTGCATCACCAATGAGATTTCCTGCGAGATGCTGGCCAATGGCATTTTGGCTCTGGGATCTAAACCTGTCATGGCAGATGACCCTCGTGAGGTTCTTGATTTTACTAAGCAAAGCCAAGCTCTCTTTATCAATCTGGGGCATTTGTCAGCTGAGAAGGAGAAGGCAATCCGTCTGGCAACTTCTTATGCAGCTCAAGCTTGTCTCCCAATGGTAGTAGATGCGGTTGGCGTAGCGGCTTCCCCCATTCGTAAGGATCTAGTCAGAGATCTTTTAGAATACAAGCCCACGGTTCTTAAAGGAAATATGTCGGAAATCCGAAGTCTTGTTGGTTTAAGGCACCATGGAGTTGGGGTTGATGCGAGTGCTAAAGATCAAGAAACGGAGGATTTGCTTCAAGTTCTGAAAGACTGGTGTCAGACCTATTCTGGTATGTCATTCTTAGTCACTGGTCCCAAGGACCTCATTGTTTCGGAGAATCAGGTTGCTGTATTGGGAAATGGCTGTGCAGAATTAGACTGGATAACAGGGACAGGAGATCTGGTTGGAGCCTTGACAACCGTTTTTCTCAGCCAAGGAAAGACTGCCTTTGAAGCTTCGTGCCTAGCAGTTTCTTATCTCAATATCTCTGCCGAGAGAATTCTTGTTCAAGGAATGGGATTGGAAGAGTTTCGCTTTCAAACTCTCAATCAGCTCTCTCTTCTAAAAAGAGATGAAAATTGGCTAGATGCTATTAAAGGAGATATTTATGAATAGAGAAGCACTCAGACTATATCTGGTCACCAATCGCTACCAAGATTCCTTGGAAAACTTTCTTGAAAAAGTGGAGACAGCCTGCCGTTCAGGTGTTACCATGATCCAGCTACGAGAAAAAAATCTCACTACCAATCAATATTATCAACTGGCAAAACAAGTTAAGGAAATAACCGATGCCTATCAGGTCCCCTTGATTATCGATGATCGGTTGGATATCTGTCTTGCGGTTGATGCTGCAGGTCTGCATATCGGAGATGATGAGCTACCAGTTTCGGTTGCCCGCCAAGTCTTGGGACCTGACAAAATCCTCGGTGTTACAGCTAAAACTGTAAAAAGAGCCCTTGAAGCGGAAACATCAGGTGCGGATTACTTAGGGACAGGAGCCATTTTCCCGACTACGACCAAGAAAAATGCGCCTATCACCCTGATTTCAACCTTGAAAACCATTTGCCAAACGGTCGCTATTCCAGTAGTTGCTATTGGAGGCTTGACGACAGAGAATATTGACCAGCTTATTGGCACTGGTATAGCTGGGGTAGCTGTAGTCCGTGATTTGATGCAGGCAGAAGACATTGAGGCAAAAACCCAAGCCTTTTTAACAAAGTTGGATGACATTATTTCCTAATCAAAAACTCTCTAATTCCCTTAAAGTGGGAAATAGAGAGTTTTTTTAATCTTTAAAGCTTGTATGGTTGACTGGACCAGAACCATGACCGAGTTGAGGGGCGTCTTGGATGGCTTTTGTAATAAAGGCCTTGGCCTTATCTACTGCCTGATAGAGGGTCTTCCCCTTGGCTAGTTCAGCCGTAATCACAGCAGCAAAGGTACATCCAGTACCATGGGTGTGACAGGTTTGAATTCTAGGACTTTCCCAGACAAATTGCTCATTCTTGGTAAAGAGGAAATCTTTAGCACCGCCTTCGAGATGACCACCTTTGATAACCACAGACTGAGTACCAAATTCTTTTAAAATCAGGCGACCGGCACGTTGCATGTCTTCTGGGTTATGAATTGAGAAACCAACAATTTCTTCTGCCTCAGGAAGATTGGGTGTAATAATAGTCGCAAGGGGAAGCAGGTTTGTTTTTAGGTAGCTTCTCGCACTGGTATCAATCAGGGTATCACCGCTTGTTGCGACCATAACAGGGTCAAGCACATAGGGACAGTCCAGCTTTTTAAGATAGGGTTGGATAATCTCCATGATCTCAGTAGTTGCCAACATACCAGTTTTTACAGCCTGAGGTTTGATATCCGAAAAGACACTCTCCAATTGAGCTTCCAGCATTTGGTTGGAGACGTGCTCGATTAATTGAACACCTCTGGTATTTTGAGCGACAAGGCTGGTGACAACGGCCATTCCATAGACATCTCTCGCTTGGAATGACTTCAAATCAGCCATAATGCCAGCACCGCCACTAGGGTCAGTTCCTGCAATGGTTAGAGCAACGGGTAAATAAGTCATCTAAAACCTCCCAACCAACTGAAGTTTGTATTCTCAAGAACAAGCTAGTCTGTTTGAGGAAAGCAATAGAAGACTAGCTAGTCCTCATTATCATTTCCACTTCCATCAGCTAGCATTACCTAGATTGAGTCAAAGGGATCTAACAGTCGTTAATCTCAGCTTTACGCCCCCCTAGTGGTTGTTTTCTTTTTTCTTCAGTATAGCATATTTTTATAGTTTATATAGTAAAATTTGACTGCAAATCTCTCGTTACATGATTAGAATTCTATTTTTCGAAAAAATAATAAAAACTATAGTTGACAAATGTAGATTTTCGGAGTATACTAATAACTGTAATCGACAAATGTAGATTTAGGAGGTGTGATTATGCAGATTTCAGATGCAGAATGGCAGGTTATGAAGATTGTTTGGATGCAGGGGGAACAGACTAGCACGGATTTGATCAGGGTTTTGGCGGAGCGGTTTGACTGGTCCAAGTCCACAGTTCAGACACTTTTGGCTCGTTTGGTTGTGAAAGAGTGCCTGACCAGGAAAAAAGAGGGCAAGTCCTTTGTTTATTCAGCCCTTTTAACTCTGGATCAAAGCCGAGACTTGCTTGTCCAAGATATCAAGGACAAGGTTTGTTCTCGTAGGATTAAGAACTTGTTGGCTGATTTGATTGTCGAATGTGATTTCACTCAGGCTGATTTGGAAGACTTGGAAGCTGTGATTTCTGAGAAAAAAGCTAGCGCAGTTGCTGAAGTAAAATGTAATTGTATGTAAAGGAGACACCATGTTAAATAGTATTGTAACCATTATTTGTATTGCCCTTATCGCGTTTATCTTGTTTTGGTTTTTCAAAAAGCCTGAAAAATCTGGACAGAAGGCCCAGCAAAAAAAGGGCTACCAAGAGATTCGAGTGGAAGTCATGGGGGGCTATACGCCTGAGTTGATTATCCTCAAGAAATCAGTGCCAGCCCGCATTGTCTTTGACCGTAAGGATCCTTCACCCTGTCTGGATCAGATTGTCTTTCCAGATTTTGGTGTACATGCGGACCTGCCAATGGGTGAAGAGTATGTAGTGGAAATCACGCCTGTGCAGGCTGGAGAGTATGGTTTCTCTTGTGGCATGAATATGATGCACGGCAAGATGATTGTAGAATAGGAGAATGATATGACTGAAATTGTAAAAGCAAGTCTTGAAAATGGTGTTCAAAAAATCCGTATCACGGCAGACAAAGGCTATCATCCAGCCCATATCCAGCTTCAAAAAGGGATTCCAGCTGAGATTACCTTTCATCGCACCACTCCTTCAAACTGTTACAAGGAAATTCTTTTTGAAGAAGAAGGTATTCTAGAACC
>CAJPRB010000070.1:0-8624 GCA_905372925.1 uncultured Streptococcus sp. | reverse complement strand
ACAACTAGGTGAAAAAATGGCAGCCTTCCTCAAGGAAAATCGTCTTTCTTTTGAAGCCATTCAAACCTTCTCAACACCACGCCGTTTGGCTGTTCGTGTGACTGGGCTTGCAGACAAGCAATCTGATTTGACAGAAGATTTCAAGGGACCAGCAAAGAAAATCGCCTTGGATAGTGATGGAAACTTCACCAAAGCAGCTCAAGGATTTGTCCGTGGAAAAGGCTTGACGGTTGAAGATATTGAATTCCGTGAAATCAAGGGTGAAGAATATGTCTATGTTACCAAGGAAGAAGTGGGCCAACCAGTTGAATCCATTGTTCCAGGTGTAGTAGACGTCTTGAAGTCACTAACTTTCCCTGTCAGCATGCACTGGGCTAACAACACTTTTGAATATATCCGCCCTGTACACACTTTGACTGTTCTTTTAGATGAAGAAGAGTTTGACTTGGATTTCCTTGATATTAAGGGCGGTCGTGTGAGTCGTGGTCATCGTTTCTTGGGACAAGAAACCAAGATTCAGTCAGCATTGAGCTACGAAGAAGA
Source organism: uncultured Streptococcus sp. (assembly GCA_905372925.1). GTDB lineage: Bacteria > Bacillota > Bacilli > Lactobacillales > Streptococcaceae > Streptococcus. Next base: position 8,081 of record CAJPRB010000070.1, on the reverse strand, counting down.
CCTTCGTGCACAATTTGTAATCGCGGACCCTCGTGAACGTGAGCAAATGATTGTTGACCAAATCAAGGCAATCGAAGCTGAACATGGTGTACGTATCGAAATTGATGCTGAGTTGCTGAATGAAGTCTTGAACTTGGTTGAATACCCAACTGCCTTTATGGGAAGTTTTGATGCTAAATACCTTGAGGTTCCAGAAGAAGTCTTGGTGACTTCGATGAAGGAACACCAACGCTACTTCGTTGTTCGTGATCAAGACGGTAAACTCTTACCAAACTTTATTTCAGTTCGTAATGGAAACGCAGAGCATTTGGAAAATGTCATCAAGGGTAACGAAAAAGTTTTAGTTGCCCGTTTGGAAGACGGAGAATTCTTCTGGCGTGAAGACCAAAAATTGGTCATTTCTGACCTTGTCGAAAAATTGAACCATGTGACCTTCCACGAAAAGATTGGTTCCCTTCGTGAACACATGATTCGTACGGGGCAGATTGCCATTCTCTTGGCAGAAAAAGCTGGTTTGTCAGTGGATGAAACAGTTGACCTAGCGCGTGCAGCAGCCATTTACAAGTTTGACTTGTTGACGGGTATGGTTGGTGAGTTTGATGAGCTCCAAGGTATTATGGGTGAGAAATATGCCCTTCTTGCTGGAGAAACTCCAGCAGTTGCGGCTGCTATTCGTGAACACTATATGCCTACATCAGCCGAAGGCGAACTTCCAGAGAGCAAGGTTGGAGCCATTCTAGCCATTGCAGACAAATTGGATACGATTTTGAGTTTTTTCTCAGTAGGCTTGATTCCTTCAGGTTCTAATGACCCTTATGCCCTTCGTCGTGCGACACAAGGTGTGGTTCGTATCTTGGATTCCTTTGGTTGGCACATTGCTATGGATGAGTTGATTGATAGTCTTTATACTTTGAAATTTGACAGTTTGACTTATGAAAATAAAGCAGAGGTTATGGACTTTATCAAGGCTCGTGTTGATAAGATGATGGGTTCAACTCCAAAAGACATCAAGGAAGCAGTCCTTGCAGGTTCAAACTTTGTTGTGGCAGATATGCTAGAAGCAGCAGGTGCTCTTGTAGAAGCAAGCAAGAAAGAAGATTTCAAATCGTCTGTCGAATCCCTCTCACGTGCTTTCAATTTGGCTGAGAAAGCAGAAGGCTCTGACACAGTTGATCCTGCTCTCTTTGAAAATGAAGAAGAGAAAGCCTTGGCGGAAGCAGTAGAATCACTTGTTTTATCAGGTACTGCAAGTCAGCAATTAGAACAACTCTTTGCACTTAGCCCAATTATTGATGCTTTCTTTGAAAATACCATGGTAATGGCCGAAGATCAGACTGTCCGACAAAATCGCTTGGCTATCTTGTCGCAATTAACCAAGAAAGCCGCTAAACTTGCACGTTTCAATCAAATTAATACCAAATAAAAAATAAAATCTGTTAAACGGATTAAACCTTATCACAAAGGAGAAGAAATGGATCCGAAAAAAATCGCTCGTATCAACGAACTTGCCAAAAAGAAAAAAACAGAAGGCTTAACTTCTGCTGAAAAAGTGGAACAAGCTAAACTTCGTGAGGAGTACATCGAAGGCTATCGTCGTTCTGTTCGTCACCACATTGAAGGAATTAAAATTGTGGACGAGGAAGGAAATGACGTCACACCAGAAAAACTACGTCAGGTACAACGTGAAAAAGGTTTACACGGCCGTAGTATAGATGATCCTAACTCATAAAATGAAAGGGGTTGTAGATGATTTACATTCCCCTTTTCTTTTGCAATAAAAAAGAAGGAGCCAAGTGGCTCCTTTTTGGTTTCTTAGTTGCTTGCGCCAGAAGTAGCGTCAGCGTCACCACCGTGGCCTCCAGCATCCCCTGAATCAGAAGCGCCAGAAGTAGCATCGGCGTCTCCATGACCTCCAGCAGCAGGAGCAAATGGTCCGCTACCACCTACCAAACGTTGACCAGTTTCTTTTAGGTACCAGTCAAGCCATGGTTGGAAGTTAAAGACGATTTCATTGATACCAGCGTATGATCCATCAGGATAGTACATAGCTTGGTAGTTGTGAGTGTTGATAACACCTGCAGGAGAACCTGGAACGATCGTACGGACGTATTCTTGGTTTCCGTTGCGAAGTGTTCCGATAACCCACTCTACATTCTTCATACGTGCTGGTGGAAGAGAATTGTGAACAGTCGACATACGGCTACCTGATTGAGGTGGTACACGTTTAGCAAACATGGTGTCTGGATCTTGGTGAGCGTTGTTGTAGTAGAGGAATTGGTTGTTGTCGTCAGCGTATGTCAATTCAAATGGCATAGCTTTCAAGAACATATCAATTTGGTTAACTGTCAGGATACCGTGGTCCAATTTGACATAGGTATCACCAGAAACAGCTCCAGTGATTGCTGCAACTTTTTCTACCCATTCAGGATCGTCAGGATCAACTTCTGTAATGGTTGTAGCAATTGGTTTTCCACAATCCAAGTCTTCTGGTTCGATTGGTTTTGGTTTTTTCAATTTCGAAACGACTCCTACGTATTTTACAAAGTTATCTAAGCAAGTTTCAAGGAATTTAACAGTGCCTTCGTTGGTGATATTTCCGTCGTTATCAAAAGCTTCCTTAGCTTTACCAAGAAGGAATTCATTACCTGGAAGCGTGTAGGCATTAACACCTGGAGCGTCAAGGATTTTACGAAGGTGAACTTGGGCACGTGATGTTCCTTGGTCGTAGTATGATGCTCCCACAATCATGACAGGTTTGTTTTCAAATGGATGAACTTCGTATGAAAGCCATTCGAGCACAGATTTGAGAGAAGCTGAGATAGTGTGGTTGTGCTCAGGAGTGGCGATAATGACACCATCAGCACGTGTAATTTTGTTATACAAGAAGCGTAATTGGAAACTTTCGTCCCATTTTTCGTCTTGGTTAAACATTGGAACTTCGTCGATTTCAAGGACTTCTAATTCAAATTTGAATTTGAAATTGCGACGAATAAATTCCAAGAGTTTGCGGTTATATGATTGATCGTAGTTTGATCCAACAAGTCCAACAAATTTCATTCTTTCGGTCTCCTATCTTACAAATTTTCCCAGTCAAATTCTTCTGCATCTTTGCGAAGCAATTCTTGTGCATTGCGCAATTTTTCAGTAATCTTCACAAAGATACGGAAGTCATCAAAGATGGCATCCAATTTCTTGATGACATCAAGGTCAACCAAGTCGCCACTTGGGTTAAATGCTTGAAGAGAGTGTGAGAGCAAGAATTCATCTGGAAGAACATTTGCCTTGATTTCAGGAGCATTCAAGATTTGACGAAGTTGCAATTGGGCACGAGATGAACCAAGTGTACCGTAAGAAGCACCAGTGATCATGATTGGTTTGTTCAAAAGTGGGTAGATACCGTAAGATAGCCAAGCAAGAGCGCTCATCAAAACTGCAGGGATAGAGTGGTCGTACTCAGGAGTACCGATAATGACACCATCAGATGCTTCAATTTTAGCAGCAATTTCAAGAATTTCAGCAGGAAGAAGTTTATCTGCTGGTTTGTTGAAAACAGGAATGTCCTTAATTTCAACGAGTTCAATTTCAGCTTTATCCGCAAAGTGTTTTTGCATGTATTGGAGCAATTGGCGGTTTGTAGAACGTTTAGAGTTCGTTCCAACAATGGCAATAAGTTTTAGCATGAGATTTCCTTTCTCTTTTTACATAATACAATTTTGAAGGCCTGAAGAACATGCAAGGCGTCCCTCTTTGTCGATGAGAATGGCTTCAATACCATCTAAACTTTCGACTTGCCAGAGGATAGAAGCGCTTCGTTCTCCGAAAAGGCGCGTTGTCCATATCTCACCATCAACGGATTTATCAGAGATAATCGTTAGGCTAGCGAGTTCGGTTTCGACAGGGAATCCTGTCTCACTATCAAAGATATGGTGATAGTCTTTTCCATCTACTGTCAGGTGGCGTTCATAGATACCTGAAGTGACAACGGATTTGTTAGAAGCAGGAATGGTTAGGAGATGATTGCCACGAGGATTTCGCGGATCTTGAATCCCAATCTGCCAGTCTTTCCCTTCTTTAGCTTGGTTATTCCCGATGGTGAGGATATTTCCTCCCAGATTGATCAAGGCAGAGGTGACACCGTGTGTTTTTAAATACTGGGCAACCTTATCTGCACTATAGCCCTTAGCCAAACAACCTAGATCGAGCTTCATTCCTTTCTTCTCTAAAAAGACAGTAGAGCTAGTCGGATCTAACTTGATAAAATGTGGGTCAACTAGAGGCAAGACAGCTTCGATTTCGTTTAACTCTGGAAGCCGTGCATCTGCAAATCCGATTCGCCAGGTTTGAATCAAGGGACCGATACTGATATTGAGATGGCTAGACGGAGCTAAGCTATGCTCAAGTCCAAGAGCAATCAGTTCAAATAGGTCAGGATGAACCTTAACAGGCGCGATTCCAGCCTGGTAGTTGATTTCCATCAGTTCGGATTCTTGACTGTTGGCGTTGAAGCGGTATTCGAGCTCCTTTAGCAAATCAAAGGCTCCTTGAAGTAGGCAATCAGCCCGTTCATCTACTAATGAAATCGTGATAGTTGTTCCCATTAGCCGTTCAGAGTGCGAACGAAGAGGCAAGTTACCAACTCCTTTCTTCTTATAGGAAATCATTCAATATAAGATAGTTAGAGAAATTAAACCCCTTACATTTTCTTTCCATGTATCTAGCATACCATAAAGTCAGCGTTTTCACAAATAAATTTTAACAAAAGTCAAGAAATATGCTTAAAAATTGGAAGGAAATGAAACAAATAATATAGTAAAGAATAATTTTTTCTGAAAAAAAGAGAATTCCAAGCAAATACCTTGTAAACGCTAACAGTAAATGATATACTAGGAGGGTAAATTAAATTTTAAAGGTGGAATTATTCTATGAGTAAAATCGTTGTAGTTGGTGCTAACCACGCTGGTACAGCATGTATCAACACTATGTTGGACAACTTTGGACATGAAAATGAAATCGTTGTATTTGACCAAAACTCAAATATTTCATTCCTTGGTTGTGGAATGGCTCTTTGGATCGGGGAACAAATCGATGGAGCTGAAGGCTTGTTCTACTCTGATAAAGAAAAATTGGAAGCTAAAGGTGCTAAGGTTTACATGAACTCACCTGTTCTTTCAATCGACTATGACAATAAAGTTGTGACAGCAGAAGTTGAAGGTCAAGAACACAAAGAGTCTTATGACAAATTGATCTTTGCGACTGGTTCAACTCCAATCTTGCCTCCAATCGAAGGTGTTGAAATCGTTAAGGGCAACCGCGAATTCAAAGCAACACTTGAAAATGTTCAATTTGTTAAGTTGTATCAAAACGCAGAAGAAGTTATCGAAAAACTTGCTGACAAGAGCAAACACCTTGAGCGTATCGCTGTTGTTGGTGGTGGTTACATCGGTGTAGAACTTGCCGAAGCTTTCGAGCGTCTTGGAAAAGAAGTGGTGCTGGTAGATATCGTAGATACTGTCTTGAACGGCTACTATGACAAAGACTTCACTCAAATGATGGCGAAGAACTTGGAAGAACATAACATTCGCTTGGCACTTGGTCAAACAGTAAAAGCTATCCAAGGTGATGGCAAAGTTGAACGCTTGGTAACGGACAAAGAAACATTTGATGTGGATATGGTTGTTCTTGCAGTTGGTTTCCGTCCAAACACAGCTCTTGCTGATGGTAAGATTGAACTCTTCCGTAACGGTGCCTTCCTTGTAGACAAGAAACAAGAAACATCAATTCCAGGTGTTTATGCAGTAGGTGACTGTGCGACTGTTTATGACAACGCTCGTAAAGACACTAGCTACATCGCGCTTGCTTCAAACGCTGTTCGTACTGGTATCGTTGGTGCTTACAACGCTTGTGGACACGAACTTGAAGGAATCGGTGTACAAGGATCAAACGGTATCTCAATCTATGGTCTTCACATGGTTTCAACTGGTTTGACTCTTGAAAAAGCTAAAGCTGCTGGTTACAACGCAACTGAAACAGGCTTTAACGATCTTCAAAAACCAGAATTTATGAAGCATGACAACCATGAAGTTGCCATCAAGATTGTCTTTGATAAAGATAGTCGCGAAATTCTTGGCGCTCAAATGGTATCACGTGATTCTGCTATCAGCATGGGAATTCATATGTTCTCACTTGCTATCCAAGAACATGTAACAATCGATAAATTGGCCTTGACAGACCTATTCTTCTTGCCACACTTTAACAAACCATACAACTACATCACAATGGCTGCACTTACAGCTGAAAAATAAAAATTGACGAGCTATCTGGCCTTAAGTTAAGGTCAGATAGCTTTTTATGTTGCTGTACCCGGACAATTATTGTTTTTCTATCTTGTACTTCATTCTAATCTGGCTTAAAATGAAATGGTAGCTACCAATACAAATGATGAGGATTAAGAAATGACTGAAAATCGTTATGAACTAAATAAAAACTTGGCACAGATGCTCAAAGGTGGGGTTATCATGGACGTTCAGAATCCTGAACAGGCTCGCATCGCGGAGGCTGCTGGTGCGGCAGCTGTTATGGCCTTGGAGCGGATTCCAGCTGATATTCGTGCAGCTGGTGGAGTTTCTCGTATGAGTGATCCAAAGATGATTAAGGAAATCCAAGAAGCGGTCAGTATTCCAGTGATGGCCAAGGTCAGAATCGGGCATTTTGTTGAAGCTCAGATTTTAGAGGCTATTGAGATTGACTATATCGATGAGAGTGAAGTGCTGTCTCCAGCTGACGACCGTTTCCATGTGGATAAGAAGGAATTCCAAGTTCCTTTTGTCTGTGGAGCTAAGGATTTGGGTGAAGCCTTGCGTCGTATCGCTGAGGGTGCTTCCATGATTCGGACAAAAGGAGAACCCGGTACAGGAGACATCGTTCAAGCCGTTCGCCATATGCGCATGATGAATCAAGAAATTCGCCGCATTCAAAACCTACGTGAAGACGAGCTCTATGTTGCTGCCAAAGACTTGCAAGTCCCTGTAGAATTGGTTCAATACGTTCATGAACATGGAAAATTACCAGTTGTCAACTTTGCAGCCGGAGGTGTGGCAACACCAGCAGATGCTGCGCTGATGATGCAACTGGGGGCAGAAGGTGTTTTTGTTGGTTCAGGTATTTTCAAGTCAGGAGATCCTGTTAAACGAGCAAGTGCTATTGTTAAAGCTGTAACCAACTACCAAAATCCTCAAATTCTAGCACAAATCTCTGAAGACCTAGGGGAAGCCATGGTTGGTATCAATGAGAATGAAATCCAAATTCTCATGGCAGAGCGAGGAAAATAGATGAAAGTCGGAATATTAGCCTTGCAGGGGGCCTTTGAAGAGCATGCAAAAGTGCTAGAAAAGTTAGGTGTTGTTAGTGTCGAAATCAGAAATTTAGATGATTTTCAACAACATCAGAGTGACTTGTCTGGTTTGATTTTGCCTGGCGGTGAGTCTACAACCATGGGCAAGCTATTGCGAGACCAGGACATGCTGCTTCCTCTAAGAGAAGCTATTCTCAATGGCTTACCAGTCTTTGGAACCTGCGCCGGTTTGATTTTGCTGGCTAAGGAAATCACTTCTCAGGAAGAAAGTCATCTAGCGACTATGGATATAGTAGTAGAGCGTAATGCTTATGGACGCCAACTAGGAAGCTTCTATACAGAGGCAGAATGTAAGGGAGTCGGTCAGATTCCCATGACCTTTATCCGTGGACCAATTATCAGCGGTGTTGGAGAGGGTGTAGAAATTCTAGCAACAGTAGACGATCAAATCGTTGCAGCGCAAGAACAGAATATGCTGGTGACCTCTTTTCATCCTGAGTTAACAGATGATGTTCGCTTGCACCGGTATTTTATCAATATCTGTAAAGAAAAAAGTTGAGAAAAGATTCTCAACTTTTTTACATGAAATAAACAATCGCGATATATTGGAGTGCAGATGCCGCTAGGATAAAGAGATGCCAAATCATGTGGAAATAAGGTTTTTTCTTAGCGTAAAATCCAGCTCCAACTGTATAACAGAGTCCACCAGTTACCATGAGACTCCAGAAAA
>CAJPRB010000069.1:0-8797 GCA_905372925.1 uncultured Streptococcus sp. | reverse complement strand
ATCGGATTTGACCTTGTAATTGGAAATCCGCCTTATATCTTTGCTCAAAATAATGTCTTTTCAGATGAAATGAAAAACTACTATTCAAGAAATTATCCTTTGAATAACTACCAAGCTAATACTTTTGGTTTATTTTTAGAGTTGGCTTTTTCTCTAGTTAGAGATGGTGGTGGAATTTCATACATTATTCCCAATTCATTTTTAACAATTAATCAATATAAAACACTGCGCCATCATATTCTTAAAAACTATGATGAAGTAACTTTTATAAATTCTAAAGACAAAATTTTTGATGAAGCTTCTATTGATGTTTGTATTGTAGATATGTATACGAAACGTCCTTCAAAAGTTATTTTAGGTGTGATTTCTGGTGGCGAGACAAACATAGTAGCTGAAACTAAGGCAGAAAATTTACTTAGTCAGGATGTAATTACAATTTCGTCTATTAGTGGAGGAGTTTCATCATTACTATTAAAAATTGAGAAGAATTCTAAAATATTAGAAAAAAATTACGGTACAGTAAAAGATGGATTGAAAGCGTATGAACGGGGTAAAGGAAGTCCTAAGCAACCTGAGGATAAGGATGAATTTAATGATTTCAAAGCTAGTAAGCCGTTCTTCTCTAATAACAAAAATGATGATTCTTATCGGAAGTTTCTATCAGGTAGTGATTTACAAAGATACCGTTTAAAATGGTCAGGAAAGTTTTTATCTTATGGGAACCACCTAGCTGCACCTAGAGACAGTAAACTTTTTGAAGGAGAGCGACTTTTAATTGCTAGAATTCCGGTTAAATCGGTCTATACTTTTAGAGCAACCTATACAAAAGAAAATTTTGTACATGAACAGAGTATTGAAAGTATTACCAATCTAAAAGTTTCTCCTTTATATCTAATTGGTGTATTGAATTCAAAAATACTTTCTTTTTATGCTATTGAAAAATTTGACTTTTTACAAAGAAATACATTTCCTCAGATGAGGCTAACACAAATCAAGCAGTTCCCTATTCCGAATTCAAATGTTGAGCAACAGAATGAAATTGCTGACTTAGTTAAGAAAATAATAGAAGAAATGGCAAAAGAAAAAGTTAGACAAGACTTAGTCGATTCTTTAAATATCAAGATTGACGATTTGGTCATGGATTTGTTTGGCTTGACTGAAGAAGAAAAACAAATGGTTAGAGATTTTGAAGTATAGAAAGTAGGTATAAATGGCAAAAAGTTTGCAGAGTCAATTCAGAGATATTGAGAGAAATATGGTCAGAGAGATGAACAAAATGGTAAAGAGGGCTAATAAGAAGATAAATCCTGTTATACTTCCAACACAACTGGATTCCTCTATGTCAGCTCTCAATTTTAACGAATATCATCAGGATAATAGTACTCATGTTTCGGTTAATGGAGATTTGATAAGCTCACAGATTGGTGGGCAAAATAATACATTAGATATCACCTATACTGATATAGAAATTAAGAAAATATTTGAGAATATCAGAGAGTACTCTAGGACATTAGATGAAGAAGAACAGGCAGAATTAGTGACAATTTTAAATGAGGTACAGGAAGTCGGAAAAGTTGACAATCATCAAACTTTCTTTGAAAAGCATCCGATACTAGCAATGGCTCTCAGTGCTACTGTGAATTGGGGAGTTGAGAATGGAATTGATAGATTGGTTAGTATGATTTCAAATACATTTAAGTGAAAAGTTTTGTTATTAAATTTGATTAAAAGAGACTGGGTAAAAAGTCTTTAAATTAAAAACGCATAATATCATGCCATGAAAAACCTTGATACTATGCGTTTTATTGTGGGAATATTTACTTCATTTTCTCCTGAAATTGAGTTTGTGCCCAGCCTCATGCGTTTGTTAAAATAAGATACATAAAAATCCCCAATCATAATGATTGAGGATTAAGCAAATGAATCTTAAACAATACCTTGAGCAATCATAGCATTAGCTACATTTTCAAAGGCAGCGATATTGGCTCCTGCCAGATAATCAGTACCAAGACCGTATGTTTCAGCGGTTGTTTTAGCTGTATTAAAGATATTGGTCATGATGTCTTTGAGACGTCCATCAACTTCTTCACGTGTCCATGAAAGGCGAAGGCTGTTTTGGCTCATTTCAAGCGCTGATACAGCTACACCACCAGCGTTGGCAGCTTTGGCAGGTCCGTAAAGGATTCCGTTTTCTTTGTAGACTTTAATCGCATCAAGGTCACTAGGCATGTTAGCACCTTCAGATACACAGATAACGCCTTGAGCAACCAAACGTTTAGCTGCTTCACCATTGATTTCGTTTTGAGTTGCACATGGAAGGGCGATATCATAGTTTCCAGCGTAAGTCCATACAGAACCTTCGTGGTAGGTTGCAGTTGCTTTTTCTGCTGCATACTCTGTCAAACGAGCACGACGTTTTTCTTTAACATCAACCAAAAGATCGAAGTCAATACCATTTTCATCGATGACATAGCCGTTTGAGTCAGATACAGAGATAACAGTTGCACCAAGTTCAGTAGCTTTTTGAAGAGCGTATTGGGCTACGTTACCAGAACCTGAAATCACCACTTTTTTACCAGCAAAGCTGTTACCATTAGCTTTGAGCATTTCTTCAGTATAGTAAACCAAACCGTAACCAGTTGCTTCTGGACGAATCAAGCTACCACCGAAGCCAAGAGGTTTACCAGTCAAGACACCAGCATCAAATTGGTTGAGGCGTTTGTATTGTCCGTAGAGGTAACCAATCTCACGTCCACCGACACCGATATCACCGGCAGGCACGTCAAGAGATGGTCCGATGTATTTTTGCAATTCAGTCATGAAGCTTTGACAGAAGCGCATCACTTCAGCATCTGTTTTACCTTTAGGATCGAAGTCAGATCCACCTTTACCTCCACCAATAGGAAGTCCAGTCAAGACATTTTTAAAGATTTGTTCGAAACCAAGGAATTTCAAAATCCCTTGGTTTACAGTTGGGTGGAAACGAAGTCCGCCTTTATATGGTCCAACAGCCGAGTTAAATTGAACACGGTAACCACGGTTGACTTGTACTTTGCCATCACGGTCAACCCAAGGAACACGGAAAGAAATCACACGCTCTGGCTCAGTGATACGTGCCAAGATATTCTCTTCGATATACTCAGGGTGTTTTTCGAAGACAGGCTCCAATGTGCTGAAGAATTCTTCAACCGCCTGGAGAAATTCAGCCTCATGCCCGTTACGAGCTTTTACAGTTTCAAACACGCTTTGGATATATTCTTTAGCAGATGTCATATCGTTCTCCTTGTTGTTGTCATATTTTATTACATGAGACATTATAGCAGAAAATTTTTTCAGTGTAAAGAAAAAAACGGAAATTTTCTAAAAATTCTCTCAATTTACATTCGGTCAATACGGAGTAACTTGTCAAAAAACGAACGTTTTCTGCCAAAACAACTTTCTCAAAGAGAAAATCTTAAAGTATGGTATAATATTAGAAATAAAAGGAATCTGGAGGATTAGAATCATGGTATCAACAAAAACACAGATCGCTGGTTTTGAGTTTGACAATTGCTTGATGAACGCAGCAGGTGTAGCTTGTATGACGATAGCTGAGTTGGAGGGTGTCAAAGACTCAGCAGCAGGAACCTTTGTCACTAAGACAGCAACCTTGGACTTCCGTCAGGGAAATCCTGAACCTCGTTACCAAGATGTTCCACTTGGTTCCATCAACTCTATGGGCTTGCCAAATAATGGTTTAGACTATTATCTGGACTATCTTTTGGACTTGCAGGAAAAAGAGCCAAACCGAACGTTTTTCCTTTCCCTAGTAGGCATGTCTCCAGAAGAAACACATACCATCTTGAAAAAAGTTCAAGAGAGTGAGTTTAAAGGACTGACAGAGCTTAATCTCTCTTGTCCAAATGTTCCAGGAAAACCTCAGATTGCTTATGATTTTGAGACAACAGACCGTATCTTGTCAGAGGTATTTGCCTACTTTACCAAACCTCTTGGGATTAAATTGCCACCATATTTTGATATTGTTCACTTTGATCAAGCAGCGGCTATTTTCAACAAGTATCCACTTAAGTTTGTTAACTGTGTTAACTCTATCGGAAACGGCCTTTATATAGAAGACGAGTCGGTCGTGATTCGTCCTAAAAATGGTTTTGGTGGCATTGGTGGAGAGTATATCAAACCGACTGCTCTTGCTAATGTGCACGCCTTCTACCAACGTCTCAATCCTCAAATCCAAATCATCGGAACGGGTGGTGTTTTAACGGGTCGTGATGCTTTTGAACATATCCTCTGTGGTGCTAGTATGGTGCAAGTAGGAACGACGCTCCACAAGGAAGGCGTTGGTGCTTTTGAACGCATTACCAAAGAACTGAAAGCTATTATGGTGGAAAAAGGGTACGAGAGCCTAGAGGATTTCCGTGGGAAATTGCGCTATATTGATTAAGTTTAATAAAAAATCAGAAGAAAGGAGAGAAAATGCTAGCCATTGAAGACAGTCAGAAGTTGACTTTATCAAATCTATCTAGCTTGAACCTATTTACAGGGACAGATCAGGGTCAGTTTGAAGTTATGAAGAGTCAAGTGTTGAAGCAGATTGGTTATGATTCAGCTGATCTCAATTTTGCTTATTTTGATATGAAAGAAGTGGCTTATAAAGACTTAGAGTTGGAGTTGGTCAGTCTCCCTTTCTTTGCGGATGAGAAAATCGTGATATTAGACCATTTTGTCGATATTACAACAGCCAAGAAACGGTTTTTAACAGATGATGAACTCAAGTCATTTGAGGAATACCTTGACAATCCTTCACCAACAACCAAGTTATTAATTTTTGCAGAAGGAAAGATGGATAGCAAAAGACGGTTGGTTAAACTGCTCAAACGTGACGCGACAGTATTTGATGCTATGGAGGCTAAGGAACAAGAACTCCGCCAGTATTTCCAAAAATGGAGCCAGAGACAAGGTTTGCAGTTTGCGGAAAAATCTTTTGAAAATCTCCTCGTCAAGTCTGGTTTTCAGTTTAGCGAAATCCAGAAAAATCTCCTCTTTTTACAGTCTTATAAGTCAGACGGCCTGATTGAGGAAAAGGATATTATCGAAGCCATTCCAAAGACTTTGCAAGACAATATTTTCGACTTAACTCAGTTTATTTTAGCTAAGAAGATTGATCAGGCCCGTGACTTGGTCAGAGACTTGACCCTGCAAGGGGAAGACGAAATCAAGCTCATAGCTGTCATGTTAGGACAATTTCGGACTTTTACTCAAGTGAAAATCTTATCAGATGCTGGTCAAACGGAATCGCAGATTGCAAGCAGTCTGGGAACTTATTTGGGACGCAATCCTAATCCTTATCAAATCAAGTTCGCACTAAGAGATTCGAGAGGGATTTCCTTGGCTTTTCTCAAGCGAGCGATTTCTTATTTGATTGAAACTGACTACCAGATTAAGACAGGTGTCTATGAAAAAAGTTACTTGTTTGAAAAGGCACTCTTGCAGATTGCGACAGAGGCAAATTGAGCAAAAAACTTGAAAAAAGAGGATGATTGCGTTATCATTTTCTTATAGAAAGAAAAAGAGGTATTACAGATGGCTATTATCTTACCAGACCTTCCATACGCGTATGACGCATTGGAACCATACATCGATGCTGAAACAATGCACTTACACCATGACAAGCATCATCAAGCCTACGTTAACAATGCGAATGCTGCTCTTGAAAAACACCCTGAAATCGGTGAAGACCTTGAAGCTTTGCTTGCTGATGTAGAATCTATCCCAGTCGATATCCGTCAAGCGCTTATCAACAACGGTGGTGGACACTTGAACCACGCTCTTTTCTGGGAATTGATGACTCCTGAAAAGACTGCTCCTTCAGCAGAACTTGCAGCAGCAATCGATGCAACATTTGGTTCATTTGAAGAGTTCCAAGCAGCATTTACTGCGGCAGCAACAACACGTTTCGGTTCTGGATGGGCATGGTTGGTTGTTAACAAAGAAGGGAAGCTTGAAGTGACTTCAACAGCAAACCAAGATACACCAATCTCAGAAGGTAAAAAACCAATCTTGGGCTTGGACGTTTGGGAACATGCTTACTACGTGAAATACCGCAACGTGCGTCCTGACTACATCAAAGCTTTCTTCTCAGTGATTAACTGGAACAAAGTAGACGAGCTTTACGCAGCAGCTAAATAATAAAATATGGAGGGAAGAATTGTTCTTCTCTTTTTAAGGTTATAAAGCAGAAGTCTGACAGAATCGTCAGACTTTTTTCATTTTCAGGATATTCGTGCCAACTTGTAGAAAATATGGTAAAATAGAGTGTTAAGTAATCGTGGAAAAGGAAGACTATGCGTAAAGAAATTGCACCTGAATTATACAACTATAACAAGTTTCCTGGCCCAGAATTTCATGTGAATGGGGATAAGGTTGAGACTGAAGGGATTGCTTTTACCTTGGTTGAAAATATCAAGGATGCCTTCGATGTGACAGTCTTTAATCAACGTTTCTCAGAAGTGTTGACCAAGTTTGATTATGTCGTGGGGGACTGGAGCAATGAACAGCTCCGTCTACGTGGCTTTTACAAAGACGATCGAACAGAGGAAAAAATTGAAAAGATCAGTCGCTTACAGGACTATCTTTTGGAGTACTGTAGTTATGGTTGTGCCTATTTTGTCCTAGAGAATCAAGCACCGAAGCGGGCTTCATTTGACAAAAAAATGCGTAAAAAGGAGGAGGAAAGCCTTTCTAGAAGAGGCAAGAAACCTTCTCAAAATAAGAGAAAACCAAATACGGATAAGCGAAATAGACGTCGTCATAAGGACCAAAAGTCTCAGAAAGAGGACAAGGGACAGCGCCATTTTGTCATTCGTCAGAAATAGATAGAGAATAAGGAGAAGAGATGAAACCGTCTATTTATAGTTTAACACGTCAAACCATGCAAGAATGGGTATTAGAACAGGGAGAAAAGAAATTCCGAGCAGATCAAATCTGGGAATGGCTCTACCGTAAACGTGTCCAGTCATTTGAAGAAATGACCAACCTTTCCAAGGATTTGATTGCCAAGCTCAATGACCAGTTTGTGGTCAATCCATTGAGACAGCGGATCGTACAAGAGTCTGCTGACGGTACCGTTAAGTATCTTTTCGAGTTGCCAGATGGCATGTTGATTGAGACAGTACTGATGCGTCAACACTACGGTTTGTCAGTCTGTGTGACCACTCAGGTTGGCTGTAATATTGGTTGTACCTTCTGTGCGTCAGGCTTGATCAAGAAGCAACGTGACCTCAATAACGGGGAAATCGTAGCGCAGATTATGCTAGTTCAGAAATACTTTGATGAACGTGGTCAGGACGAGCGTGTTAGTCATATTGTTGTCATGGGAATCGGTGAACCATTTGATAACTACAACAATGTTTTGAATTTTGTCCGTACCATCAATGATGACAAGGGAATGGCTATCGGTGCTCGTCACATCACCGTTTCAACTTCAGGTTTGGCTCATAAAATTCGTGATTTTGCTAATGAAGGAGTTCAGGTCAATCTCGCTGTTTCCCTTCACGCACCCAATAATGAATTGCGCTCAAGCATCATGAAAATTAACCGTGCCTTTCCGATTGAAAAGCTCTTCGTAGCTATTGAGTATTACATTGAAACAACTAATCGCCGTGTGACCTTTGAATACATCATGCTCAATGAAGTCAATGATGGCGTTGAACAAGCCTTGGAATTGGCGGAATTGCTCAAGAACATCAAGAAATTGTCTTACGTCAACTTGATTCCCTATAACCCAGTTAGTGAACATGACCAATATAGCCGTAGTCCTAAAGAGCGCGTGATGGCCTTCTACGACACCCTCAAGAAAAAAGGGATTAACTGTGTTGTCCGTCAAGAGCATGGTACAGATATTGATGCAGCTTGTGGACAATTGCGCTCCAATACAATGAAACGTGACCGCCAGAAGGCAGTCGCAGCGGTAAATCCATAAAATGACTAAAAAAAGAGAATTAATCTTAAGATTGGGAGTGGCTGTTTACAGCCTTTGCATTGTCTGTTTTTGCTTCACTCCCCAACCTCAACTTCCTACAGGAGTGGAAACTCCAGGTATTCAAACTTTTGGACGCCTGGTTTTTCTTTTAACTCCCTTAAACTCCCTGTGGAATCTGGGTGAAGTGACCAGTTTAGGACAAGTCATTTTGATCTTTTTTCAGAACATTTTAAATGTCTTCTTGCTCTTCCCTCTGGTCTTTCAACTCATCTATCTCTGTCCAAACTTGCGGAAAACCAAAAAAATCATCCTTCTCAGTTTCCTTCTGAGTCTAGGAATCGAGTGCACGCAACTAGTTTTAGATTTTTTATTCGACTTTAATCGGGTCTTTGAAATTGATGATTTGTGGACCAATACCCTGGGAGGCTATTTGGCTTGGCTTCTCTATAAAGGACTGCATAAAAATAAGATAAGGAATTAGAATGAGTATTTTAGAAGTTAAAAATTTGAGTCACGGTTTTGGTGACCGTGCAATTTTTGAAGATGTGTCCTTCCGTCTCCTCAAGGGAGAGCATATCGGTCTAGTTGGTGCCAATGGTGAAGGGAAATCAACCTTTATGAGCATTGTGACTGGTAAGATGTTACCAGATGAAGGGAAGGTTGAGTGGTCTAAGTATGTGACTGCTGGCTATTTGGACCAGCATGCTGTGCTAAAGGAAGGCCAAACCGTGCGTGATGTTCTGCGGACAGCCTTTGATGAGCTTTTTAAAGCAGAAGCTCGTATCAATGACCTCTATATGGAAATGGCAGAAGACGGAG
>CAJPRB010000068.1:0-8843 GCA_905372925.1 uncultured Streptococcus sp. | reverse complement strand
TTTTACACCTCAAGAATTAGGTCAACATGAATTTTCTTGTGGTATGAAGATGCAAAAGGGGAGTTATACCGTAGTTGAGAAGACTCGAAAATCTCTATCACTTTTACAGCGTTTTTGGATTACTAGTATCTTTACTGTGCCTCTTGTGATTCTCATGATTGGTATGTCGACAGGAGGAATTAGTCACCAAGTCATGCGTTGGGGAACCTTTTTAGCCACAACACCGATTATGCTAGTAGCAGGTGGTCCTTATATCCAAAGTGCTTGGGCTAGTTTTAAAAAGCACAATGCCAACATGGATACCTTGGTTGCTCTGGGAACCCTAGTGGCCTATTTCTATAGCTTAGTTGCCCTCTTCGCTGGTCTCCCCGTTTACTTTGAAAGTGCTGCATTTATCTTCTTCTTCGTTCTTATGGGAGCCGTTTTTGAGGAGAAAATGCGGAAAAATACTTCCCAAGCTGTGGAGAAATTACTTGACTTGCAGGCTAAAACTGCAGAAGTCTTGCGTGAGGATAACTATGTTCAAGTCCCCTTGGAGCAAGTCAAGGTAGGTGACCTGATTCGAGTGCGTCCCGGTGAAAAGATTGCGGTTGATGGTATCGTAGTGGAAGGTGTCTCTAGTATTGATGAGTCTATGGTGACAGGTGAGAGTCTGCCTGTGGACAAGACAGTTGGAGATACCGTCATTGGTTCAACCATCAATAATAGTGGAACACTTGTTTTTAGAGCAGAAAAAGTTGGTTCAGAGACTGTTTTGGCTCAGATTGTGGATTTTGTGAAGAAAGCTCAGACAAGTCGTGCGCCGATTCAGGACTTGACGGATAAAATTTCAGGGATTTTTGTCCCAGCAGTTGTCATTTTAGCGATTCTGACTTTTTGGGTTTGGTTTGTCTTACTTGGGGCTAGCTTTGTGATTTCTCTGCTTTATGGGGTGGCAGTTTTGATTATCGCCTGCCCGTGTGCCTTGGGACTCGCAACACCAACGGCTCTCATGGTAGGGACAGGGCGTAGCGCCAAGATGGGAGTTCTCCTCAAAAATGGAACAGTCTTACAGGAGATTCAGAAAGTCAAAACTCTCGTTTTTGATAAAACAGGGACATTGACGGAAGGAAAACCAGTGGTCACTGATATCATCGGCGACGAGACAGAAGTGCTCGGTTTGGCAGCCTCTTTGGAAGAAGCCTCTCAACACCCACTGGCTGAGGCTATTGTCAAGCGAGCGACTGAAGCAGGACTTGAGCTTCATGCTGTAGAAAATTTTCAAGCCTTGCATGGAAAAGGTGTTTCAGGGCAAATCAATGGGAAACAAGTCTTGCTTGGAAATGCTAAAATGCTAGATGGCATGGATATTTCGAGCACTTATCAAGAAAAACTTGAAGAACTGGAAAAAGAAGCTAAGACAGTTGTTTTCTTGGCTGTTGATAATGAAATTAAAGGCTTGCTTGCCTTGCAAGATATTCCCAAGGGAAATGCCAAGCTGGCAATCAGTCAGCTGAAAAAACGTGGTCTCCGAACAGTTATGCTGACAGGAGATAATGCTGGCGTGGCGCGTGCCATTGCAGATCAGATCGGCATCGAAGAGGTCATTGCTGGTGTCTTGCCAGAAGAAAAAGCGCATGAAATCCATCAACTGCAACAGGCTGGTAAAGTAGCCTTTATCGGAGATGGTATCAATGATGCGCCAGCTCTCAGTGTAGCAGATGTCGGGATTGCCATGGGCGCAGGAACCGATATTGCCATTGAGTCGGCAGGGATTGTTCTTACTCGAAACGACCTGACAGGAGTTGTTCGTGCCTTTGATATGAGTAAGAAAACCTTCAATCGTATTCTTCTCAACCTTTTCTGGGCCTTTATCTACAATGTTATCGGAATTCCGATTGCAGCAGGTGTCTTTTCAGGAATTGGTCTCGTTCTCAATCCAGAACTGGCTGGTCTAGCCATGGCCTTTAGTTCTGTATCTGTTTTAACCAGTTCACTCATGCTAAACGTTACTAAAATAGACTAAAAGCGGTGCTTACCGCTTTTTATATTATAAAACAGTTTTGTAAAACGTTTCCAGTCTGTGCTGTAATAGAGAATGAAAACTTCTGAGCACATTCTTAGGATAATCAAAGTAAATGTGGTAAATTAGGATTGTAAATTTACTGAATCGCTTTCAAACAACATATAAAAGCGCTTTTTGTAAATGTATGAAATTATTTTGAAGGAGAGTTATTATGACTCAAGGGAAAATTACTGCATCTGCAGCAATGCTCAACGTATTGAAGACATGGGGCGTAGACACTATCTACGGTATCCCGTCAGGAACACTTAGCTCACTCATGGATGCTTTGGCTGAAGACAAAGATATCCGCTTCTTGCAAGTTCGCCACGAAGAAACAGGTGCTCTTGCAGCGGTGATGCAAGCTAAATTCGGCGGCTCAATCGGGGTTGCAGTTGGTTCAGGTGGTCCAGGTGCGACTCACTTGATTAACGGTGTTTACGATGCAGCTATGGATAACACTCCATTCCTTGCTATCCTTGGATCACGTCCAGTTAACGAACTCAACATGGATGCTTTCCAAGAATTGAACCAAAACCCAATGTACAATGGTATCGCTGTTTACAACAAACGTGTAGCTTACGCTGAGCAATTACCAAAAGTAATCGACGAAGCTTGCCGTGCTGCAGTTTCTAAAAAGGGTCCAGCTGTTGTTGAAATCCCAGTAAACTTCGGTTTCCAAGAAATCGACGAAAACTCATACTACGGTTCAGGTTCATACGAACGTTCATTCATCGCTCCTGCATTGAACGAAGTTGAAATCGACAAAGCGGTTGAAATCTTGAACAATGCTGAACGCCCAGTTATTTACGCTGGTTACGGTGGTGTTAAAGCTGGTGAAGTCATTACTGAATTGTCACGTAAAATCAAAGCACCAATCATCACAACTGGTAAAAACTTTGAAGCTTTCGAATGGAACTACGAAGGTTTGACAGGTTCTGCTTACCGTGTTGGTTGGAAACCAGCCAACGAAGTGGTCTTCGAAGCAGATACAGTTCTTTTCCTTGGTTCAAACTTCCCATTTGCTGAAGTTTACGAAGCCTTCAAGAACACTGAAAAATTCATCCAAGTTGACATCGACCCATACAAACTTGGTAAACGTCATGCCCTTGATGCTTCTATCCTTGGTGATGCAGGTCAAGCAGCGAAAGCAATCCTTGACAAAGTAAACCCAGTAGAATCAACTCCATGGTGGCGTGCAAACGTGAAGAACAACCAAAACTGGCGTGATTACATGAACAAACTCGAAGGTAAAACTGAGGGTGAATTGCAATTGTACCAAGTCTACAATGCAGTTAATAAATACGCTGATCAAGACGCTATCTACTCAATCGACGTAGGTGACACTACTCAAACATCTACTCGTCACCTTCACATGACACCTAAGAACATGTGGCGTACATCTCCACTCTTTGCGACAATGGGTATTGCCCTTCCTGGTGGTATCGCTGCTAAGAAAGACAATCCAGATCGCCAAGTATGGAACATCATGGGTGACGGTGCATTCAACATGTGCTACCCAGACGTGATCACAAACGTTCAATACGACCTTCCAGTTATCAACCTTGTCTTCTCAAATGGTAAATATGCCTTCATCAAGGACAAATACGAAGACACAAACAAACACTTGTTTGGTTGTGACTTCCCTAACGCTGACTACGCGAAAATCGCTGAAGCGCAAGGAGCTGTTGGATTTACAGTTGACCGTATCGAAGACATCGACGCAGTTGTTGCTGAAGCTGTTAAATTGAACAAAGAAGGTAAAACTGTTGTTATCGATGCTCGCATCACTCAACATCGTCCACTTCCAGTAGAAGTACTTGAACTCGATCCAAAACTTCACTCAGAAGAAGCTATCAAAGCCTTCAAGGAAAAATACGAAGCAGAAGAACTCGTACCATTCCGCCTCTTCTTGGAAGAAGAAGGATTGCAATCACGCGCAATCAAATAATTCCTCTCATTGAAAATCAAATGTAAACGTTGTAGATTTTATTCTTTGATTTTCTTAGAGTAGAACTTGAAAAGATCGGAGCAATCCGGTCTTTTTATGGAGGATAGTAAATGAATTTAAATCAATTAGATATCATCGTTTCAAATGTTCCCCAGGTCTGTGCTGACTTGGAGCGTATTTTGGATAAAAAAGCCGATTATGTTGACGACAGTTTTGCTCAGTTTACGATTGGCAGTCATTGTCTCATGTTATCACAAAATCACCTGATTCCTTTGAACAATTTTCAGTCAGGAATCATTCTTCATATTGAGGTTGAGGATGTAGACCAGAACTATCAACGGTTGAAAGAGCTTGGTGCTGAGATTTTACACGGCCCAGCTGTAACTGATTGGGGGACAGAATCCTTGCTTGTAAAAGGTCCAGCTGGTTTAGTGATTGATTTTTATCGTATGAAATAGGGCGCGTAGTCATTTGACGTTAACCTTAGCTATTTTTAAAACAGAAATTGAGAATGTGAATTATTAAAAGATCGGAGTAATCCGGTCTTTTTCTGTTTCCTCTTTCTTATCACAAGATTGTGATAGTTTACAACTTCATAACAAAAGCTTCAAAGTCTTGATCGTTTTGAAAAAAGATTATAAAATATGATTCATAAAAATGAAAGAGGTTTTGAAAATTTCTGAAAAACAAATGAAAATTTTAGGTTGGGTAGCGACCTTTATGTCTGTTATGATGTATGTGTCTTACTTCCCACAAATCATGAACAACCTGGCTGGTCAAAAAGGAAACTTCATCCAACCCTTGGTCGCAGCCATTAACTATAGTCTTTGGGTTTATTACGGCTTGTTCAAAAAGGAAAGAGATATCCCCCTTGCGGCTGCTAATGCGCCAGGTATCGTTTTTGGCCTAGTGACAGCTATCACGGCTTTGGTTTAAAAAGTTTAAAATAGTTAGTATTCTTGTATCCTTTTTTATATTCTGTTAAAATAGAAGCCTAACGAAAGTTTAGGAGTGAATCAAGATGTCGACGAGTTTCTTTTTATTATTTGGCTGTATGATATTAGCGTTTGCTGCCTTTACGTATTTTATGTTCAATGAGTTGATTTTTAGTAGTTATTTAGATGATAAAAAATGTACTGAAAAAACTGAAGGAAAAATCACAAGATATTCTGCATTTCTTTATAACGATGTTAGTCTCCCAGTTGTAGAATATACTGTTGACGGGAATCAGTATAAGGTAGTGGGACCAAAATTTCTTTCTAGCGTATCAAAAACAGTTGCAACACCACTTAATTCTATCGTTTCTGAAGTAAAGTTGGAAGGTTTCGATAATGGAGAAATTCCACAAGTGTTAAGGTATCAGGTACGGCGAAATAGTTTCATTTCTGTAACAAAATCACCACTTATGGAGCGCTTTCCAATCGGCGGAAAGGTTACTGTTTACTATGATCCGAACAAACCTAAACTTTCTTACGTGGAAAGACCGTTAAAGCTAGGTCGATTTTTATGGCTGACTAAATTATCAGTCTATCTTCTTATTCTAATGATGCTTGTTTCAGCTGTTTACATCATGTTTGTCCTTCCAAATCTTGTCAAATAGAAGTTGATTATTTTGTTCCAAAGCTCAACTTTCCATCATACGGTTCTATGTTTATACATAGAATCGTTTTTTGCTGAAGAAATCTTTGAAGAGGATTTCTTTAAAAAATCGAACCCCGAAAATTTGTCGGATTAAATGGAATCATATAATAGTATCATTATTCCGCAGTATTTCACAAGTAAAGGTCTGGATATTGGGGTATAATATAAGTAAATGAAGCAGTAAAATAAGAAAGTGGATAGAGATATGACTGAAAAACTAACTTTTCCAGAAGGATTCCTCTGGGGTGGTGCAACGGCAGCTAATCAATGTGAGGGTGCTTATAATCAGGACGGTCGTGGTCTTGCTAATGTGGATGTGGTACCGATCGGTCCAGACCGTGAAGCCATAATCACAGGTCAGAAAAAGATGTTTTCTTTTGAGAAGGGCTATTTTTACCCAGCTAAGGAAGCCATTGATATGTACCATCATTATAAGGAAGATATTGCGCTTTTTGCAGAAATGGGCTTTAAAACCTATCGACTTTCCATTGCTTGGACTCGGATTTTTCCTCAAGGTGACGAAGCAGAGCCAAATGAAGCTGGTCTAGCCTTTTATGAGGATTTGTTTAAGGAATGCCACAAGTATGGGATTGAACCTCTGGTGACCATCACGCATTTTGACTGCCCCATGCACTTAATTAGGGAGTACGGTGGTTGGCGCAATCGTCGCATGTTGGACTTTTACGCAAATCTCTGTCGCACCCTCTTTACCCGTTACAAGGGCTTGGTCAAGTACTGGCTAACCTTTAACGAAATCAACATGATTCTGCATGCCCCTTTTTTAGGGGCTGGGATTTGTTTTGAAGAAGGAGAAAATCAAGAACAGGTTAAATACCAAGCAGCCCACCATGAGCTGGTAGCCTCGGCTATGGCGACTAAAATTGCTCACGAAATTGATCCAGAAAACAAGGTGGGATGTATGTTGGCAGCAGGGCAATATTATCCTAACACAGCCCATCCGAGAGACTACTGGGCAGCCATGGAAGAAGACCGTAAGAGCTACTTTTTCATTGATGTTCAAGCGCGTGGGGAATATCCAAACTATGCCAAGAAGCAGTGGGAGCGTGAGGGGATAGAAATTGAAATGACGACAGAAGATTTGGACTTGTTAAAGAATCACACTGTTGACTTTGTTTCCTTCTCTTATTATGCGAGTCGAGTGGCTTCAGGCGATCCAGAAGTGACAAACCTGACTGCTGGAAATGTCTTTGCCTCCATCAAGAACCCTTATCTAGAATCTTCTGAATGGGGTTGGCAGATTGACCCACTGGGGCTTCGTATCACCCTCAATGCTATCTGGGACCGTTATCAAAAACCTATGTTCATTGTAGAAAATGGGCTCGGCGCTATGGATACGCCGGATGAAAATGGCTATGTAGCGGATGACTATCGGATTGCTTACTTAGAG
Source organism: uncultured Streptococcus sp. (assembly GCA_905372925.1). Classification (GTDB taxonomy): domain Bacteria; phylum Bacillota; class Bacilli; order Lactobacillales; family Streptococcaceae; genus Streptococcus. The sequence continues at coordinate 1,802 of CAJPRB010000068.1, read as the reverse complement.
GCCCACATCAAGGCTATGCGAGATGCTATTTACCAAGATGGCGTTGAATTGCTTGGTTATACGACTTGGGGTTGTATTGATCTGGTTTCAGCTGGAACAGGCGAAATGAACAAGCGATATGGCTTTATCTATGTAGATCGTGATAATGCAGGTCAAGGAAGTCTCAAACGGAGCAAGAAGAAATCCTTCTACTGGTACAAGAATGTCATTGCCAGCAATGGTGCAAGTATTAAGTAGAGCACATTTGTTCACTATTTTTATAAAATCTTCTCCCTACTTTATAATGTGTGAAAAAGAGTTCAATTAGATCAAGCTTTTTGCTATAATGAAGTGAGAAACATAGACAGGAGAATAAGATGTCAGAACCATTATTTTTACAATCAGTTATGCAAGAAAAAATCTGGGGTGGAACCAAGCTACGTGATGAGTTTGGCTACGACATTCCAAGTGAAAAAATCGGAGAATACTGGGCTATCTCAGCTCACCCAAATGGGGTTTCAAAGGTCGCTAATGGTCGCTACGAGGGAACAGACCTAGCTACCTTGTATGAAGAACACCGTGAATTGTTTGGTAACCGTCCAGAACCTGTGTTTCCGCTATTGACCAAGATTCTTGATGCCAACGATTGGCTCAGTGTCCAAGTTCACCCAGACGATGCCTATGGATTAGAACATGAAGGCGAGCTCGGAAAAACAGAGTGCTGGTACATCATCGCAGCAGACGAAGGTTCAGAGATTATCTATGGTCATAATGCCAAGTCAAAAGAAGAACTCCGCCAGCAAATCGAAGATAAAAACTGGGATGGTTTATTAACAAAAGTCCCTGTCAAGGCTGGTGATTTCTTCTATGTACCAAGTGGAACTATGCACGCTATCGGTGCAGGTATCTTGATTCTTGAAACCCAGCAGTCTAGCGATACCACCTACCGTGTCTATGACTTTGACCGTAAGGATGATAATGGTAACTTGCGTGAACTTCACCTTGAAAAATCCATCGATGTTTTGAACATTGGAGAGCCTGCCAATAGCCGTCCTGTAACTGTCAAAGCAGATGATTTGCGTTCCACTCTTCTTGTATCCAATGATTTCTTCGCAGTTTACAAGTGGGAAATTACTGGAAAAGTTGACTTTGAAAAGACAGTTGACTACAGCTTGTTGAGTGTCTTGGCTGGTCAGGGTCACCTGACTGTTGACGGGAAAAACTATCCAATCCAAAAAGGCAGCCACTTTATCCTACCAAGTGATGTTGAAGCTTGGACCTTGGAAGGGCAAGGTTTGGAATTGATTGTTAGCCATCCATAAAAAGAAAGGGCCTGAGTTTACTACTCAAGTCCTTTTTGATTACATAAATTGGGCGATAAAAACCACGATGATGATGATTGGAATGATAAAACGAAGAAGGAAGAGCCAGACTTGGAAAAGTCCCTGTTTCCATGCTCTTTCATCAAGATGGAGTTCCTCCTTAGCAAGAGCCTTCTTAAAGATGTAGCCTGTAAAGAGAGAAAGGCAGAGGGCTCCAAATGGCATGAGGAGATTGGAAACCAAGAAGTCCATAGCGTCAAAGAAGGTCTTCCCAAAGATGTGAACATCCGCCATAATACCGTAAGAAAGGGCTGAAGGAATTCCAAAGATAAAGGTCAAGATTCCTAAAATTGCACTCCATTTAGCACGTTTGCGGTTGTCCTGATTGGTGATATTGCCCACATTGATTTCCAGCATCACGACAGAAGAAGTAACCGTCGCAAAGAGGAAGAGCAAGAGGAAAAGGATGTAGAAAATAGTTCCAAAAGGCATCTTGTCAAA
>CAJPRB010000067.1:0-8925 GCA_905372925.1 uncultured Streptococcus sp. | reverse complement strand
CAAGATTTGTGCAGAAACGATTTGGCGCATGAGGAGGTTGGTTGTGTATTCTTCTAGGAGCAAACCTTGGCCTACTGCGGCCGAAGCCTGCTTATCTGCAATCTTGGTCGGACGTTTTTTAAAGCCCAAAGCTCCAAACCCTGCCGCTACTGCCCCAGATGACACCAAAATCAACTCATGTCCATCTTCATGCAACATAGCTAATTGCTGGGTAATTACCTTTACTTTACTTCTTGATAAACTCCCGTCTTCATTTGTCAAGGAGGAGGTCCCTACCTTAAAGACGATTCGTTTGTAGTTCATATTCTCACTCCGATTCTTCATATTTATCCATTATAACATGAATGCTTTAAAATAGAAAAGACTTGAAATAAAAAAGGTTGAGACAAGGCATCTCAACTCTTTTATCTATTCTCAGTTTTACGCAATCTTTCCAGCGTTTCTTTAAAAATCTCTGGAATATCTGCTGTAAATTCCAAGATTTCACCTGTTCTCGGATGGGTAAAACCTAGAGTCTTGGCATGGAGAAATTGTCCATGTCCTTTCAGGGTCTTGCGAGGACCGTAAACCTCATCCCCAGCGACTGGATGCCCAATATAAGCCATATGAACACGGATTTGGTGGGTACGCCCTGTTTCCAGTTGCAACTCTAGCAAACTATAATCTCCAAAGCGTTCCAAGACTTGAAAACGAGTCACTGCTGGCTTCCCTTTAGCAGTCACTGCCTGTTTCTTACGGTCTTTTTCACTACGACCAATCGGTGCTTCAATGACACCACGATCATTGGGAAGATTGCCATGAACAATCGCCCAGTATTTACGTAGAGACTTCTTGTCCTTGAGTTCTTGGGCAAGCGCCAAGTGGGCCTCATCATTTTTCGCAATCATGAGGAGACCAGACGTATCCTTGTCAATACGGTGAACAATTCCTGGACGGAGGACCCCATTGATACCTGACAAGTCTTTGATATGATACATGAGGGCATTGACCAAGGTTCCGCTAGTATGACCGGCACTCGGATGGACCACCATCCCTTGAGGTTTGTTGACGACAGCTACATCCTCATCTTGGTAGATGATTTCGAGTGGCAGATTCTCAGCCACATACTCTAAAACCTCTGGCTCTGGAACATGATAAGTGACGACATCACCCTCTTGGACAGTGTATTTTGCTTTCTTGGCTTGCCCATTAACCAAAACTTGTCCAGCCTTGATTTGTTCATTAGCGAGACTGCGTGACAATTCTGTCAGATCCGACAGAGCCTTGTCTAGACGTTGCCCACCCGTTTCAATTTTTATTTCCATTTACTTCCTCTTTAAGCATTGCAATCAATAAAACGATGACACCAACTGTCAAATAGCTGTCAGCAACATTGAAAATCGCAAAGTTGATAAAGTCTAGGTGAAACATATCCACCACAAAACCTTGACTCATCCTGTCAATAAAGTTACCCAGACCACCCGCGATTATCAAAGTCAGTCCAAAAACTAACCAGAGAGAATCCTCCATGTGTTTATGTAGATACCAAATGGCACCTACCATGACGACCAGTGTAATGACAGTGAATAACCACTGCTGATTTTGCAGCATGGAGAAGGCTGCCCCTCTATTTTGCAGATAGGTCAAGCTAACGAGATTGGGGATCCACGAGCGCACTTCACCCAGTGGAATCTGCTGGACAACATAGGCTTTAACCCACTGATCCAGCCCAATCAAAAGCAGTACAATGACTGCTACTATTCCTCTTTTTTTCATGTTTCCCTCTTTTGATCAAAATATTCTTGTATGACCTCAACGAAAAGAGTCCCAGCTTGACTAAGTTCCACTTCTTCCCGTTTGACGTAGACCATGCGGTTATCTAGATTATCCTTGAGACGAATGACTGTGATGCCATTAACACTGTCACTATCTAAAAACCCAGATCCAGTTGCATAAGCATCCGTCCGCTCCAAAATACCATTCAAAGTAGCACGGTCGGTCACATTGAACATCTGCGAGCTCGCGCTGGTGTCGACAAAGTTCTCTGAATAATAAAGGTACTCATCCTTTTCCTGAGTGAAACGAACCGTTGGCAGATCCGCTAGGTCCTCCATGACCAATTCCTCTTTCTGTGCTAAAGGATGGCCTTCACGAAGATAAATGTGAGTCTGGAAAGGAATTAGTTCAATAACTTCTAAACCAAGCTTTTCAACCCGTTGCATGATGCCCTTTTTATTTTGGTTGTTGAGGTAGATAATCCCAATCTCACTGTGTCCTTGGGCTACTTCGTCTAAGATTTGAACAGTAGTTGATTCAAAAATACGGAAGTTTTTGTAGTCAGGATAACGTTCTGAGAAGGCCGTAATGGTTGGTGGCAAGAAGTCATAGTGCTGACTGGCAATGGAAAATTCATCCTTTTCTTCCTCAGGATTAGCATACTGATTTTGAAAAACATCAAAGCCTTTGACCAACTCCTGCGCTTTTTCATAAAACTCCATACCACGACGGGTCAAAAACGTTCCCGAACTCGTCCGACGGAAAATCTTAAAGCCTAACTCTTTTTCCAAATCGCGCACAGAAATAGATAGACTCGGCTGACTAACATACATCTTTTCAGCAGCTTCACGGAAAGTACCACTATTGGCAATAGCCACAACATAGCGTAATTGTTGAATGTTCATCTTTTACCCCCAACTTCTCTATCTGTTCATTATACCATATTTTAGAAATTTTCCACCTAGGAAAAATAATGCCACTCATAAAATTCATCTACACTAGTAACAAAGAATTATAGGTATCAAAACAAAAAAATAGGCTCTCCGAAAACTCGGAAAGCCTGATTTTATGCTACTTCTAGCTTCCTCGCCTTTACAGTTCAAGGCTCGGGATAAAAAGGTTCACTGGACCTTTTTATTTTGCGATTGGGTAAACAGAAACCTGCTTTTTATCGCGTCCTTTACGTTCAAAGCGTACTACGCCTTCAACTTTAGCGAACAAAGTATCGTCTCCACCACGTCCAACGTTTACACCTGGATAGATGTGTGTACCACGTTGACGGTAAAGGATTGATCCACCTGTTACAGTTTGTCCGTCAGCTGCTTTAGCTCCAAGACGTTTCGCTTGTGAATCACGTCCGTTTGATGTAGAACCTCCACCTTTTTTGTGGGCGAAAAGTTGCAAGTTGTTAAGAGTCATTTTTAACATAATGTTTTCCTCCGTGTTAGTTTTCTGTGATAACTCTGGTTTGGACGAACTCAGAAGAGTTCTCCGATAAGTTTGCCATACCTAAGAAAAATGATTCGAAGAATAACTGCGTCATTTCTCTCTGGTGTGAAGGAAGATCCGCTGGTATTTCAACCTTTAGATAGCCACCTTCATCTTCGTTTAATTCTAAGATTGGTTCATAGCCTGCAAATTTCTCAATGGAATTGACAAAGTTAATGGCAAGCGTAGAAACCGATGCACACACGACATCTAAGCCGTATTCGCCACTTTCGGCGTGTCCAGTAATTTCCGCACTCCTCAGCTCGCCATCTTCGGCTCTCTCAAAGACTGCTTGTATCATGTGTTCTCCTTAAAATTAAGCGTTGATCGCGTTGATGACAACTTTTGTATATGGTTGACGGTGACCTTGTTTGCGGTGGCTACCTTTTTTAGGTTTGTACTTGTAAGTAACAACTTTCTTTTGTTTTCCTTGTTTTTCAACAGTTCCAACTACAGTAGCTCCAGCAACAAGTGGAGTTCCGACAACAGTGTTTTCACCACCAACAAGAACAACTTCGTTAAAAGTAACTTCTTGACCAGCTTCAACGTTCAATTTTTCAACGTAGATTGCTTGACCAACTTCAACTTTAACTTGTTTTCCGCCAGTTTTGATAATTGCGTATGTGCTCATTATGCACCTCCTATGATTTTTATGGGTTTCCCCGTATTTTTGTGAAGACTCGCCTAGCATCGTGGGACGAACCACTTTACACTCACTATGTGAGCAACGATGATCGTGCGGTTGCACAGGACTGTGCATAGTCAACTCTTCAAGTATAGCATATCTTCTTTTTTCTTACAAGTAAAATCAATTAAAATTAAGCTTTTTCTTTCCCTTTTTTCCTCCAAGAAGCAAAAATCATACTGAAGTAAAAGATACTCATCATAAGAGGAACACCTAGAATTGTCTTCTCCTGATAGTAAATCGTCAAATAAGCTGAAAAAACAACTCCGAAGACAAAACTGCTAAGTAAGCTAACAAAAATCAATCCCTCTCGTAGAAAAGGCGTATGCTTGGTCCGGAAATAATCTCCAAAAGCTAACATGGTACGTTTGATATTCCCGGTCATAAAAGCATTATTATAAGCGATACCCGATACTTCTCCAAAAGCGGTTGTCACCAGTCCCATACAAAAGGCCAATGGCGGTACGAGATAGATATTATCAACCGTTTGCGGCACAAAGCCAATAATTAGAGACAGGACTGCAAGTGGAATCAAGGATAAAATCGGCTTTTTAACTATTCGTAATTTTTCTTTATACAATGTTAGTAAAAAGACACCCATCATAAAGGAAAGCAAGGTCATTACTTTGGCACTGGCATCCGAGACATTCTGCTGAATGAGTCCTACAGAAAGAAAAACAACATTCCCAGTTTGTCCAGCCACAAGGGTGTTCCCACGAACGATAAAGGTATAGGCATCGACATACCCTGCGCAAAAAGTCAAAAAAAGCGCTAGTCTCTTAGACTGACGTGATATTTTTCTTATTGGTAATAATCTCATTTTCTCCCCCTTCTCATTTCATCTACTTATCTAAATATTGTACCACTTTCTCCAAGAAATGCGTAGTCCATTTGAAAATTTTTACCATCTGTTGGATAGTCCTTCTTTTCTATGTTATAATGAAGGAAGGATTTGAAGTCGGAAAAGGAGTATCTATGCTTAAATTAGGTGTCATCGGAACAAGTGCTATCAGCCACCATTTCATAGAAGCAGCCCATGCTAGTGGAGAATACCAGCTGGTCGCAGTCTATTCTAGAAAACTAGAAACTGCCACAACCTTTGCTTCTCGCTATCAGGATATCCAACTCTTTGATCAATTAGAAGACTTCTTTAAGTCTTCCTTTGATGTAGTCTATATCGCTAGTCCAAACTCCTTGCATTTTGTGCAAGCCAAGGCTGCCTTGTCTGCTGGTAAGCACGTCATTCTTGAAAAGCCAGCTGTCACTCAGCCACAAGAGTGGCTGGATTTGATTCAAACAGCTGATAAAAATCACTGTTTTATCTTTGAAGCAGCTCGTAATTACCACGAGGAAGCTTTTACTACTATTAAAAATTTTTTAGCAGACAAGCAAATCTTAGGAGCTGATTTCAATTATGCCAAGTATTCTTCCAAGATGCCAGATTTGTTGGCTGGGGAGACACCAAATGTCTTTTCAGACCGTTTTGCTGGTGGTGCCCTTATGGACTTGGGGATTTATCCTCTCTATGCTGCTATTCGCCTCTTTGGAAAGGCTCAAGACGCGACTTATCAAGCTCAACAGCTTGACAATAGCATTGACCTAAATGGCGACGGCATCCTCTTCTACCCTGACTTTCAAGTTCATATCAAAGCTGGGAAAAACATCACTTCCAATCTTCCTTGTGAGATTTACACAGCAGATGGAACCTTGACCCTCAACACGATTGAGCATGTCCGCTCAGCTATTTTTACCGATCACCAAGGAAATCAAGTCCAGTTCCCTATCCAACAGTCTCCTCATACGATGACTGAGGAAGTTGCTGCATTTGCACATATGATCCAGCAACCAGACCAGACGCTCTACCAGACTTGGCTGGATGATGCAAGCTCTGTTCATGAGCTACTATATACTATGCGCCAGACTGCTGGCATTAGATTTGAGGCAGAAAAATGAAAACCAAACTACCCACTGAATGGCAGGAATTGAGTGACCAACTCGGTTTCCAAGAATTTACCCCCATTCAAACTCAACTATTTGAGCCCATTCTTGCAGGAGAAAACCTCCTAGGAGTAAGCCCAACAGGAACTGGTAAGACCCTCGCTTATCTCTTACCTAGTCTTCTCAGACTGAAAAAGAAAAAAGCCCAACAACTCTTGATTCTAGCACCAAATACGGAACTAGCTGGACAGATTTTTGATGTATGTAAAACGTGGGCAGAGACTATCGACTTGACTGCTCAACTCTTCTTATCAGGTTCCAGTCAGAAACGCCAGATTGAACGCCTTAAAAAAGGACCAGAAATTCTGATTGGAACTCCCGGCCGTATCTTTGAGTTGATTAAATTGAAAAAAATCAAGATGATAAATGTGGAAACCATCATTCTGGATGAATTTGACCAATTGCTCGATGATTCTCAGATTCACTTTGTCGAGAAAATCACCCACTACGCACCTCGTGACCACCAACTCATCTACATGAGTGCGACGACCAAGTTTAATCAAGATAAGATTGCACCAAACACGCACACCATTGATCTCTCTGATCAAAAACTGGACAACATCCAACATTTCTACATGCAGGTAGACCAACGTCACCGAGTGGATATGCTACGAAAACTAGCTCATGTAGAGGATTTCCGCGGACTAGTTTTCTTTAATAGCCTGTCAGATCTTGGAAGTGCTGAGGAAAAACTACAGTATCGCGATATCTTGGCTGTCTCCCTCGCTAGCGATGTCAATGTTAAATTTCGAAAAGTCATCTTAGAAAAGTTTAAGGACAAACAGCTAACCCTGCTCCTTGCAACTGACCTTCTGGCTCGTGGTATCGACATTGATAGCTTGGAATGTGTCGTAAACTTTGATGTTCCTAGAGATATGGAAACCTATACCCACCGGGCAGGACGTACAGGTCGCATGGGAAAAGAGGGCTATGTTATCACTCTCGTTACCCATCCTGAAGAACTTAAAAAACTCAAGAAGTTCGCTAGTGTACGTGAAATTGTCCTAAAAAATCAAGAACTTTATATTAAATAAGGTTGGCATTTGCCAACCTTTTTCTTATCCCCAAGTAATTTCTAATTGATAGCTGGCAAAGGGATGTCCCTCTTGATTTTGCAGTTGATAGGCTAGCTCAATCTTTTGCCCATCCAGTTTGTAGTGATTCGTTTGAATGATAAACTCCTGCATGCCCATGGGAGTCGGAATATAGGCTAAACTATCACTATCCTTTAGAAATCTCATAATGGTCTTCGGATTGGAAAAACGGGTCATCACCAGTTCTTGACCATGAAACTTGAGAACCACTTTTTCCTTTTCCTCATTATAAAAGAGTAAATAGCTAAAATCTCCCTTTTCACGCACTTCCACGTCATAGAGTTGGTCAATGACTTCCAACTGCTCATCAAACTGAATCGTATTTCGCATCCGAATCTTCACATCAAATCCTCTTTCTTCTCTCTTGTCCTACTATTTTACCAAAAAGAGCAGGATTTTGCTATAATGGTCATATGAACGAAAAAGTATTCCGTGACCCAGTTCACAACTATATCCACGTCAATAATCAGGTCATATACGACTTGATCAATACGAAAGAATTTCAACGTCTGCGCCGTATCAAACAGCTAGGGACTTCCAGCTATACCTTCCATGGTGGGGAGCACAGTCGCTTTTCCCACTGTTTGGGGGTCTATGAGATTGCACGACGCATCACAGAGATTTTTGAAGAGAAATATCCTGAAGAATGGGATCCTGCTGAGTCGCTCTTGACCATGACAGCTGCGCTCCTACATGACCTTGGGCATGGGGCTTACTCGCATACTTTTGAACATCTCTTTGATACAGATCATGAGGCTATTACTCAGGAAATCATCCAAAGTCCTGAGACAGAGATTCACCAAGTCCTGCTACAAGTAGCGCCTGATTTCCCCAAAAAGGTTGCCTGTGTCATCGACCATACCTATCCTAATAAACAGGTCGTGCAACTCATTTCCAGTCAGATCGATGCAGACCGCATGGACTATCTCTTGCGCGACTCCTATTTTACAGGAGCATCTTATGGGGAATTTGACCTGACACGGATCCTCCGAGTCATTCGTCCTGTCGAAAATGGGATCGCCTTTCAGCGCAATGGCATGCATGCCATCGAAGACTATGTCCTCAGTCGTTACCAGATGTATATGCAGGTTTATTTCCACCCAGCAACACGGGCCATGGAAGTTCTCTTGCAGAATCTTCTCAAGCGCGCTAAGGAACTCTATCCTGAAGCCATGGACTTCTTTGCACGAACTTCTCCACATCTCCTCCCTTTCTTTGAAAAAAATGTGACCTTGTCTGACTATCTAGCTCTGGATGATGGCGTGATGAATACCTACTTCCAACTCTGGAGGACCAGTCCTGATAAGATTCTTGCAGACTTGTCGCAACGCTTTGTCAACCGCAAGGTCTTTAAATCCATTACTTTTTCAGAAGAAGATCAAGACCAACTCATAACCATGAGACAACTGGTTGAAGACATCGGCTTTGATCCCGACTACTACACTGCCATTCATAAGAACTTTGACCTCCCTTATGATATCTATCGTCCCGAATCTAAAAATCCACGGACACAGATTGAGATTTTACAAAAAAATGGAGAACTGGCAGAACTCTCTAGCCTGTCTCCTATCGTTCAATCCCTTGCTGGCAGTCGCCACGGAGATAATCGTTTCTATTTCCCAAAAGAAATGTTGGACCAAAACAGCATCTTCGCAAGCATTACCCAGCAATTTTTACACTTGATTGAGAACGATCATTTTACCCCAACTAAGAACGAATAGAGGAAATTTATGAGTATTAAACTAATCGCCGTCGATATCGATGGTACCCTGGTTAACAGTAAAAAGGAGATTACTCCTGAAGTCTTTTCTGCCATCCAAGACGCTAAACAAGCCGGTGTCAAAGTCGTGATTGCAACTGGTCGCCCTATCGCAGGTGTTGCCAAACTTCTGGACGACTTGCAGT
>CAJPRB010000066.1:0-8961 GCA_905372925.1 uncultured Streptococcus sp. | reverse complement strand
AAGCTGTATAGGTCATGGCTGGAACGATGACTTCATCACCAGGACCCACTTCCAAGACACGTAAAATCAACTCAAGAGCGGCAGTCGCAGAGTTGAGGCAGACAGTCTTAGGTGTCTGTGTATATTGAGATAAACGACGCTCCAGTTCTTTGGTCTTAGGACCTGTCGTGATCCAACCAGAACGCAGGGTATCCGCTACTTCAGCAATTTCTGCTTCTGTAATATCGGGTGGTGAAAATGGAATATTGTAATTTGGCATTGATTTGCTCCTTTTGTCTGTACTCATTTTCTTATGACTACTTTATTTTAGCACTTCAAACACGGTTTGAAACATGATTTTGATGTCTCCAAGGAAACTAAATTCTCGGAGATAGTCGAGGTTATAGCGCATCTTTTCAGGAAGGACGTGTTCGACATAGGCTTGGTCAACCGACAGACCTTTCTCCGTCATTTGACTGATGATAGTGTCCTCATCCTTGTAGTTGATGCTGGCTGGAGAGGTAATACCTGCTGGTAAGAGCAAGGTCGCCATCATTTCAGGACTGTACTTCTCTGTGTAACGTGGCACTTCAGGACGCGTCCCTACAAAGGACATCTCGCCTTTAAGGACATTGACCAGCTGAGGCAGTTCATCCAAACGCACACGGCGGATGAAATTGCCAACCTTGGTAATACGGCTGTCGTTAGCAGAAGTCACCAGACTCCCTTTTTTATCCGCATCCGTAACCATGGTACGGAACTTCCAAATCTTGAAAGAACGGTTGTACTGGGTCACGCGCTCTTGCTTGTAAATAACAGGTCCCTTGCTATCCAACTTGATCCAAATGCTCAAGATGAGAAAGACTGGGGAAGTCAAAATTAGCAAGACCAAGGCCAGAACCCAGTCCAAGCAACGCTTAAAAATCAGCGAACCCTTCCTTTTAGAGACAAGCTGGTAGTAAGACTCAACCTCGCTTGATTTCATTTCCACGGGCAAGTCTTCCCATTTCAGCATGCTGTTTCTCCTTTGTTTTTATTATACTATTTGTCAACATTTTTCATTATACCACAAAATAGAAAAGGCGGTGCAAGAAAGCTGTGATTTGGAAGAATTCTTCTTTATGATAGGGCACCTGCCTGCAAGCTATACATTTTGTGATAGGTTCCTCCCAAGGCCAAGAGTTCCTCATGGGTTCCACTCTCGATGATACGCCCCTTGTCCAAGACGTAGATGCAGTTGGCGTCTTGGATGGTCGAAAGGCGATGAGCAATAGCAATGGTCGTCCGACCCTGTCTCATCTTAGCTAGGGAATCTTGAACCAAACTTTCTGTTTCAGAGTCAATATTGGCTGTCGCTTCATCCAAAATCAGGATTTTAGGCTGACTGGCGACAGTTCTAGCAAAGGCAAGAAGCTGGCGTTGGCCAGTAGAAAAGCTCGAACCACGCTCAGAAACAGGTGCATCATAACCCTGCGGAAGGTCCTGAATAAAGGAATCTGCATCGACAAAGGCAGCTGCAGCCTGGACCTGATCATCACTAAGATCTTGGTACATGGCGATATTGGACTTGATAGTCCCGTGATAGAGGAAGGGATCCTGTAAGACCAAACCGATGTTTTTTCTCAGCTCTTCCTGACTGTAGTTCCTGATATCCACATCATCCAAGAGAACGTGGCCTGACTGAAATTCATAAAAACGCATGAGAACATTGATAATCGAAGATTTCCCCGAACCTGTATGACCTACAAAGGCAATGGTTTCGCCCTTGTTAACTGAAAAGGAAATATCATCCAGAATCGGATGTTTGCCATCATATGAGAAACACACATGTTCAAAACGGATATTGCCTTCATTGACTTTAGCTTGCCCATCTTTTTGAAGAGGCTCATAGGTCGTTTCGTCAATCAAGGCAAAGACACGACCTGCAGATACCATGGACGTCTGAAGGGTTGAAAAGTTTTGCGTCACCTCAATCAAGGGATCAAAAAGGCGGTTGATATACTGGATAAAGGCATACATGGTTCCAGCTGTTATCCCAATAGAAAGACCACGGTAACCAAAGTAGGCCATCAAAACGGCGTAGCCTAGGAGTTTCAGCAAACTCATGGCAGGGCGCAAGAAGAGGGCATCCAAGGCTACAGAACGGTTGGCATAGACCAAGTGTTCTTGGTTGATTTCATCAAATTCTGCCTGCAGGCGCTTCTCTTGATTAAAGGCCTGGATAATCCTGATTCCCTCGATATTCTCTGCCAGCTTACTATTGATATCTGACAAGAGACTTCTGGTTTTCTCGATGATTTTCACTGACTTTTTCCGGTAGAGATTGACCAACAGGAAAATCAAGGGAAGAAAGAGCAGGACTAAAGCTGTCAAACGAAAATCCAGAACCAACATGGTATAAAGGGTTGTCAGAAAGATGAAAACTGCTGAAATAAAGCTGGATAAAATCCCTGAAAACATATCACTGATGGTCTCGGTATCATTGGTCAAACGAGAAACGATGGATCCTGCTGGCGTCTTGTCAAAATAAGACATGCCCAGTTTCTCCATATTGGCAAAGGCATCGCGACGAATATCCCTAACAATACTGTAGGACACCCGCGCAAAGAGAAGATTGCCGACATACTGGACTAGAGTTTGCAGGATATAAAGACCATAGTAGGCCAGCAAAACCGTCACAGCGAGTTGGTTAAGATTGCTGAGGTACTGGTCGATAAAGTGGGAGGCCACAAGGGGAATGACACTTTTAATGACCGTCGTCGCAAGGAGAAAACTGAGTGCCAAAAAGGTCAGGAGGCCATAGGGCTTGAGATAGGACATCAAGCGCTTCAATACAGCCCATTGTTCTTTCTTATTCTGCATCTTCTTCTCCTTTCATTTCCAATTGCTGAGACTGGTAGGTTTGGGCATACCAGCCATCCAGAGCTAGCAAGTCATCGTGCGTGCCCCGTTCAATGATTTGGCCATTTTGCAGGACTAAAATCAAATCTGCATGGACAACCGCACTGAGACGATGGGCTGTAATAATGGTTGTCTTATCCTTCCTCGTCTCCTTAAGATTGTCGATGATCGCATACTCAGTTTTGGCATCCACGGCGGACAAGGAATCATCTAAAATCAAGATATCAGGGTCTAAAATCATAGCCCGACTCATAGCCAGACGTTGCTTTTGCCCACCTGAGAGACTGACTCCCTTTTCACCGATCAGCGTATCAAATCCCTGAGGCATGTCCACAATATCTTGGTAAACTTGAGCTAGCTTTGTCGCTTCCTCGACCACCGAAAGGGACAAATTAGGATTGCCGAAGCGGATATTGTCTAAGATAGAGGTCGCAAAGAGGAACTGGTCCTGAGGAACATAGCCCATGAGACTGCGAAGGTCTGTCAGACGATAATCCCGAATATCATGACTGTTTAGGTAAATGGCTCCCTTATCCACATCGTATTCACGCAAGAGGAGCTTAATCAAGGATGTTTTCCCAGAGCCTGTCTGTCCGACCAAGCCAAGAGTTTCCCCTTTTTCCAAACTAAAGTGAATATCCGTCAGTGTTTTCTCATTTTCAAAGGCAAAACTATCAATATCGTACTCCAAGCGTCCATTTTCAATACCGTCCAGAGGAAACTCAGGATCTTGTACAGGTGATTCCTGAGACAAAAGTTCCTCAATCCGCTGATAGGACACCTTCCCTCGCTGAGTAATATTAAAGAGGAAACCAATAGCCATAAGAGGCCAAACCAGCATATCCAAGTAGCTGATAAAGGTAACCAGATTTCCAACCGTAATCTGCCCCTCCTGAACCATCAAGGAACCGACCAAAAGGGTTAAAACATAGGAGGAACCAACAAACAAGAGAACCATAGGGTCAAAGAGACTATCGTATTTCATGGTTTGCAGGTTCTTCTGGAAGGTCAATTCATTGACTGCCTGAAAGGACTTCAACTCGTCCGCCTGGTAACCGAAAGACTTGGTCACTTTGATACCTGATACGGACTCCTGTACCTTGTTATTGAGTTCGGAAAAAGCGGTTTGCGATTCGCTAAAGGCCTTATGGGTCTTTCTCCCTAGACGACTGGTCGCATAAGCCATGAAAGGTAAGGGTAAAATGGCAACTAGGGTCATTTGCCACGAAATGCTAAAGAGCATGGTCAACAAGGTCACCAGCGCCGTGATAGAGGCATCCACAGCAGACATGACTCCGCCACCTGCCAGACGAGTCAAGGCATTTATATCATTGGTAGCGTGTGCCATCAGGTCTCCCGTCCGATAGGTTTGATAAAAAGCTGGAGACATTTTTGTGAAATGCTCAAACAAGCGAGACCGCATAATCTGCCCCAGACGATAGGAAGTCCCAAGGATATACATGCGCCAAACATAGCGTAGATAGTACATACCCAAAGCTGCAAGAAGCAGATAAAGGAGGTTCAAAAGCAAGTCCTGCTGGGTTAATTGCCCCGATGTAATGGCATCAATGACCCGCCCCATAACCATTGGGGGAATGAGGTTAAGGACGGAAACCAAGACCAGGGCCACGATTCCGACTAGATAACGGCGTTTTTCTAACTTGAAAAACCACCAAAGTTTTTGAATAATGGACATAAAATCCCTTTCTGATTGCAAATAGAAACCTGAGGCCAAGACCCCAGGTTTTTCTTATTCATAGGTTACGACTGTAACGGCACCCTTGTCATACTCAGCGATAAAGATATTAGCTACATTGTCATGTCCTTGCTTGTTGAGGTTATCAAGCAGCCACTCTTCGCTACGACCAATCGACTCCAAAACATCGACTTGTATCACACCGTCAGTCACAACTGGATACTTAGGATTTTCATCTCCCATTTGGACCACGATGAGTTGGCCATTTTGCTCCTGCACAGCGCATTTGACTTGCTTCATCTGGAAAATTCCTTGGCTACGAAGTTTGAGAGCAACTTCTGCCGCAGACAAACCAACTGAACGACAGGCTTCTGGGTCAATCTGCCCATTTTTGATGAGCAGAGTCGGTTTACCATCAATCAAGCGTTTGACAAAACGAACATTGTTATTAAGCCACTTGAGGGTCAAAACCAAAATCGTCCACATCATCAGAATCACTGCGTATTGCAGGATACTGATTGAACTATTGTAAATTACCCCACCGATGATACCACCAAGAACATAGTTCTGAATTTGGTCTGTAGCAGAGTTAGGTGCTAGATTCCCCTTTCCTGTCACATTAATAACAAAAACAAGAGAGAAAAGACCCAAGGCCAGTTTGATTAAAATTTCCATATAGTTGAGTGTCATTTGTTTACCTCCACCAATTCAATAGCGTCTGTTTGATTCAATTCTAATTTCTCTAAAAGATACTTGTCTGGTTGGCTCCCGTTCATGGCGCGGTAGAAATTTGGACCTACCTTGACAAGCGCTCCATCAGTGGCAGCTGAAGTATTAACGTAAACTTCTGATTTATCCACCCCCAAGTCTTTGGAAACAACCTCTATGAAATGAAGTGAAGTTTGAAATTGGTTGTTAGAGGCTTGATTGGTCTGGTATTTTGAGATTGTCACCAAAAGCATGGCCACCAAGGTCAAGGCCAAAATCATGACCAATTCCCGAAACTTAGTCCCCTTTTTATCTCGATAGGCTTTAAAAGCAAAAAATCCTGTGATAGCTAGGAGAACAATTCCAAAGCCAATCATGATGCCATTTTGCTGACTGATTTGGCTAAGTACATAGTCATATGAGTAAAATTTCATTTATTTTCACTCCCTTTCATAAAATCATTCTTAATTATAAACGAAAGAGAGTGATTTTTCAAGCCATACGTTGGGGAAATAGACCTTTTTTTGGTATAATAAAATCTATAATCTGAATGAAAAAGGTAACTTTATGAAACTCATCTCATGGAATATTGATTCCCTCAATGCAGCCCTAACTAGTGACTCAGCTCGTGCCAAATTGTCCCAAGAAGTCCTACAAACTTTGGTAGCTGAAAATGCTGATATCATCGCTATCCAAGAAACCAAACTATCTGCCAAGGGTCCTACTAAAAAACACCTGGAGATTCTAGAAGAGCTCTTCCCAGGCTACGAAAACACATGGCGTTCTTCCCAAGAACCTGCACGCAAAGGCTATGCTGGAACCATGTTCCTCTATAAAAAAGAACTCACACCGACTATCAGCTTCCCAGAAATCGGTGCCCCTTCTACCATGGACTTGGAGGGTCGTATCATCACCTTGGAATTTGATGCATTTTTCGTAACGCAAGTTTACACTCCAAACGCTGGCGATGGTCTCAAACGTTTGGAAGAGCGTCAAGTCTGGGATGTGAAATATGCTGAGTATCTAGCTGAGTTAGACAAACATAAACCAGTCCTTGCGACGGGTGACTACAATGTAGCCCACAAGGAAATCGACCTTGCAAACCCTGCCAGCAACCGCCGTTCACCTGGATTTACAGACGAGGAACGTGCTGGCTTTACCAACCTCTTGGCAACTGGATTTACAGACACCTTCCGCCACATTCACGGTGATGTGCCTGAACGTTACACTTGGTGGGCGCAACGCAGCAAGACTTCTAAAATCAACAATACAGGCTGGAGAATCGACTACTGGCTCACCAGTAACCGCGTGGCTGACAAGGTGACTAAGTCTGACATGATTGACTCAGGAACTCGTCAAGACCATACACCGATTGTATTGGAAATTGAACTTTAAGGATTTTCACTATGAACTACAATGCAGTTATTCCCGAGTTTGTTGTATCGGATATCGAACAGTCCCGTTCCTTCTACTGCGACCTGCTGGGATTCTCTGTCGAATACGAGCGTCCCGAGGAGAAATTTCTCTTCCTCTCGTTTGAAGACTGCCAGCTCATGTTAGAAGAAGGCAGCGCAGAAGAATTAGCCCAACTAACCTATCCTTTTGGGCGCGGTGTCAATATTTCCTTTGGCATTGAAGATGTCCCTCAGCTCCACCAAAAACTGCTGGAAGCTGACTATCCTATCCATCGTCCGCTGACCAAAAGAGAATTTCGAGTGGGAGATAGCTTTATTTACCCTCATGAATTTGCGATTTTGGATCCTGATGGTTATTTTTTAAGATTTAGTGAATAGAATAATAGAACCCTACAATACTGTATCTCGTTGTAGGTTTCTTTTTTTGTTCGTTTTTTTCATTAAAACACTAACAAAACATTTGATTTCTAAAGCTATTTAGTGTAAAATAATGACATTAACGCTTTGATGTTCTATTATAGTACCATTTTACTTGTTTATGTCGTGATTGGCACGACGTTTCTACAAGGTGCCGTAACACCTAACAATGAGTATGTCAGCTTAAGGTATGGTTTTGGCCATGCCTATTTTGGGGACTTACTTAGGGGATTAAGTAGGTCCTTTTTCTATTACATACTAGAAACTCTGGACAAGCAAATGAAGCATCTTTTAGACTTTAGGAGGTCTTATGAAATTATTAGAAGAGCGCATCCTTCAGGATGGGCATATCTTGGGTGACAACATTCTCAAGGTAGATTCCTTTTTAACCCACCAAGTTGACTATCGTTTGATGCGGGAGATTGGTAAGGTTTTTGCGGACAAATTCGCAACTGCTGGCATCACCAAGGTTGTAACGATTGAAGCTTCAGGTATCGCCCCAGCTGTTTTTACAGCTGAAGCCTTAGATGTTCCCATGATTTTCGCAAAGAAAGCTAGAAACATCACCATGAACGAAGGCATCTTAACTGCCGAAGTTTACTCCTTTACCAAGCAGGTGACCAGCACGGTTTCCATCGCTGGAAAATTCCTCTCACCAGAGGATAAGGTATTGATTATCGATGATTTCCTAGCCAATGGTCAAGCTGCCAAAGGCTTGATCCAAATCATCGAACAGGCCGGAGCAAAAGTCGAAGCCATCGGTATCGTGATTGAAAAATCCTTCCAAGATGGTCGTGATTTGCTCGAGAAAGCTGGCTATCCAGTTCTATCACTCGCTCGTTTGGAACGTTTTGAAAACGGTCAGGTCGTATTTAAGGAGGCAGATCTCTAATGCAAAAACAAGAAAAACACTCGCAAGCCGCGGTTCTAGGGCTTCAGCATCTTCTCGCAATGTACTCAGGATCTATCCTGGTTCCTATCATGATTGCGACAGCCCTTGGCTATTCAGCTGAGCAGTTGACCTACCTGATTTCTACAGATATCTTCATGTGTGGTGTGGCAACTTTCCTCCAACTCCAACTCAACAAACACTTTGGTGTTGGACTACCAGTTGTTCTCGGAGTGGCCTTCCAGTCAGTCGCTCCCTTGATTATGATTGGGCAAAGCCATGGTAGCGGTGCTATGTTTGGTGCCCTTATCGCATCAGGTATTTACGTGATTTTGATTTCAGGCATCTTCTCAAAAGTGGCCAATCTCTTCCCATCTATCGTAACAGGATCTGTTATTACCACGATTGGATTGACCTTGATTCCTGTCGCTATCGGAAATATGGGAAATAACGTTCCTGAGCCAACTGGTCAAAGCCTCTTGCTTGCAGCTATCACTGTTTTGATTATCCTCTTGATTAACATCTTTACCAAAGGATTTATCAAGTCCATCTCTATTTTGATTGGCTTGGTTGTCGGAACTGCCATCGCTGCTACCATGGGATTAGTGGACTTCTCGCCTGTTGTGGCAGCACCACTTGTCCATGTCCCAACTCCACTCTACTTTGGGATGCCAACCTTTGAAATCTCATCTATTGTCATGATGTGTATCATCGCAACGGTGTCTATGGTGGAGTCGACTGGTGTTTACCTAGCCTTGTCAGATATTACCAACGACCCTATTGACAGCACGCGCCTTCGCAACGGTTACCGCGCAGAAGGTTTAGCTGTGCTTCTCGGAGGAATTTTTAACACCTTCCCTTACACAGGATTTTCACAAAACGTTGGCTTGGTCAAATTGTCTGGTATCAAGACTCGTCTGCCAATCTACTACGCAGCTGGTTTCCTAGTCCTCCTT
>CAJPRB010000065.1:0-8962 GCA_905372925.1 uncultured Streptococcus sp. | reverse complement strand
CAGTGGAAGCCACTAGCAATTTTCTTCAGCAGACAAAATCCCATCTCGAATTATAGACGAGATGGGATTTTTAGTGTTAGAGTAAGATAAACAAGAGAGCAATCAAAGCCGCTAGCGTGCCCCTTATAATGTGGTGCGATATATTTTGACTTTCTTGCTGTCGCCCATTCCAGTAAGCACCGTAACAGATGATGCTAGAGCCCACTATCCATAATATAACAGTTGCAAGTGGGACGAAGAAAAAGATAGCAAGAGCTAGTGAAGTGAGACAACTTCCCACCAAGATACACATGTTCCCTTGACAGTAATTTTTTTCTTTCATGGCTGCGAAAGCTGCCGCGAGATGAAGGAGGGAGAAAATAAGAGCCAATACAATCGTTAGAATTCCTAGGATAATAGAAGTTAACATAGTTGATTCCTTTCTTCGT
The DNA here is from genome assembly GCA_905372925.1 of uncultured Streptococcus sp. GTDB lineage: Bacteria > Bacillota > Bacilli > Lactobacillales > Streptococcaceae > Streptococcus. Next base: position 8,534 of record CAJPRB010000065.1, on the reverse strand, counting down.
GGTAGGATTAAATTTCGAGTGATTTTGTAGAAGTCATCTCAATCACATCTAAGTAAAATCTCACCACTTGGTCTTCGGTATAAGATTTTCCTTTTTTAAGCCACCAAGTCAGTGTTTCGATAAAGTTGGTTACTACAAAATGTTTGAGGTAGGAGGCCGGTATGTTCGGATAGGCCTCTTGCAAATCCTCCGCTACCATGGGGTAAACATGGTGTTCGAGTTCCTTGTGTAGTTGGCGGAGAAAGTAGTCGTTTTTGGAAAAAAGAAGACTGGTGACATGATCTTGGTTTTTTTGAAAATGTAAAAAGATATGAGCGAGGTAGTCTTCTGTAGTCAAGTGTTCTTCCCTTTCAAAGAGATGATGAAAGAGGTAGCGACAGAGTTCATCTAAAAGCAGTTCCTTACTCTCGTAGTGACAGTAAAAAGTGGAGCGCCCAACATCTGCCAAGTCAATGATATCTTGGACAGTAGTAGCATCATAGCCCTTGTCGTTCAAAACTTGTAGAAAAGCTTGATAAATGGCTTTTTTCGTCTTGCTAACCCGACGATCTCTTTTTTGCATATAGACACTTGAGACAAACTGTTCAGAACTGAATAAGGCTGACAGTTTGCTTCTATCCTTTCTTTGGATTTTATTAGATAATACAAATGAAAGAAGTATATATACCTATTATACCAAAGGAGGGAGAGAAATGAGTTCTAAAACATCTATCTGGCTAGCCTTTTTCTTGAATCTATCATTTTCTGTTGTCGAATTTATTTTTGGGGGCATCTTCAATTCAAGTGCGGTCTTAGCGGATGCGGTTCATGATTTGGGCGATGCCCTTGCCATAGGCTTATCAGCTTGCTTGGAAACTATTTCCAATCGTCAGGAAGACAAACGTTATACACTTGGTTATAAACGCTTCAGTTTGCTAGGCGCCATGCTGACTGCTTTGATCCTTTTGACAGGATCTTTCATGGTGCTCTTGGAGAATATCCCTCGTCTCTTATCCCCTCAGCCTGTCAACTACCAAGGGATGCTGTGGTTGGGAGTTATTGCGATTCTTATCAATCTCTTGGCTAGTCTAATCGTTCGTAAGGGTCAGACCAAGAACGAAGCTATCCTGACCTTGCATTTTTTAGAAGATATTCTGGGTTGGCTAGCGGTCATTCTGGTTGCTGGTGTTTTGTATGTGACAGATTGGTACTTTCTCGATCCACTCTTGTCTCTTTTAATTTCTAGTTTTATCCTCTGGAAAGCCATTCCTCGTTTTTGGTCAACACTTAAGATTTTCTTAGATGCTGTGCCTGAAGGGATCGAGACCGCCGAGCTAGAGAAAGAGTTAGCAGCGCTAGATAATGTTAAAAGTGTTAATCAACTCAATCTCTGGACTATGGATGGTTTGGAAAATGACGCCATTGTCCATGTTTGCCTAGAAGAGATTGAACATATGGAGTATTGTAAAGAATCCATTCGTAATTTACTCAAAGATTATGGTTTTCAAAATGTTACCATTGAAGTTGATGCAAACCTAGCAAGTCACCAAACCCATAAGCGAAAAATTGAGGAGTTGGAAGTAGGTCAAAGTCATGGACATTATCATTCATAAGAAGTCGATTTTCTATTTGTTGATTATTTTTGATGAATTGTAAATGTAACATATTTACTCCATTATGAAATTGTGATAGACTACCTATATCACTGAAAGGAGATAGGCGATGTTACAGCTACAACACATTTCAAAAGTCTATCATACGGGCGATCAAGAGTTCCACGCGCTAAAGGATATCTCGATTCGCTTCCGTGAGAATGAGTTTGTCTCCATTCTTGGGCAATCGGGTTCTGGGAAAACCACCCTATTAAATATCATCGGGGGACTCGACCAATACACATCTGGTGATTTACTCATCCAAGGAAAATCAACAAAGCAATTTAAAGACCGCGATTGGGATAGCTACAGAAACCACACCATCGGTTTCGTCTTTCAGTCTTATAATCTCATCGGGCACCAAACTGCACTCTCTAACGTAGAAATTTCAATGACTCTTTCGGGTGTTTCAAAAGCAGAACGTAAGAAACGTGCTATCAAAGTGCTCGAACGCGTAGGCCTAAAAGACCATTTATATAAGAAACCAAGTCAAATGTCTGGGGGACAAATGCAACGAATCGCGATTGCGCGTGCTCTTGTTAATGATCCAAAAGTCGTTTTAGCCGACGAACCGACAGGAGCGCTCGATTCTGAGACTTCTGTTCAAATCATGGATTTATTAAAAGACATTGCCAAGGAACGTTTGGTTATCATGGTGACGCATAACCCAGAGCTGGCACAGAAGTACTCCACACGTATCGTACAAGTATTAGATGGAAACATCTTGAGCGACTCAAACCCATGCGAACCAACAGAGGAGACAAAGCAAGTCGACATCCAGTTCACGAAGACGAAGATGAGCTTTATAACCGCCCTTGTACTTTCCTTTAATAACCTATTGACAAAGAAAGGTCGTACCTTACTAACAGCTTTTGCGGGTTCCATCGGGATTATCGGGATTGCTCTTATCTTAGCCCTTTCCAATGGTGTGAGTGACTACGTTAAAAAGGTGCAGGAAGATACCCTCGTCTCTCTTCCACTGACGATTAGCGAGCAGAACCGGAGCAACTTGTTGGCGACCTCTCCAGATTTGAGCGAGAAGCCTTACAAGGATAATCATGAGCTCGGTATCAATACGGTTTTAACGAATTTATTGAAAAAACAAATCGGAAAGAACGACCTAGCTTCCTTCAAGACTTACTTGGAGGAACACGCTTCGAAGGTCGAATCTCTCACAAAAGACATTCGTTACCGATACAATTTACAACCGTTTATCTATGCAAGTGATACTTCCAACGGACCCAAAAGTATTCTGCCTTCAACCTTAGCTGATGAAATAGAAACAGCGAATCAAACGATGAAGGGATACTTACAAAACCTCAACTACTGGAGTGAACTTTCTAGTGATTCTTCAATGCTAGAAAGCAAGTACGACGTGTTGGAAGGACGCTTCCCACAAGATAAGTCCGAGCTCGTCCTTATCGTAGATGAAAACAATCAAATTAGCGATTTGTTGCTCTATAGTTTGCGTTTCAAAGATCCCAGTGAATTGAACGATACGAAGAAGCTCGACGAACTCTCTTCTCAAACGTATCAATATAGTGATTTTATCGGAAAAACTTTCAAAGCAGTTGTCAATACAAACCGTTTTGTGAAAGAAAATAACTTATGGCTCAATAAGATTGATAATGCTTCTTATATGAAAACTCAAATCGAGAATGGGCTTCAACTTAAAATTGTGGGTGTCCTTCGCCAAAAAGACGGCACAAGTTCAGGCGTGAATGCTCCTTCAGGAGGAATCGCCTACACAAGCGCCCTTATTGATTATACTTCCGAACACATTCAAAATAGTGATATCGTTAAGGAACAGGAAGCCAATCAAAATCTAAATGTATTTACGGGTAAAGACTTTGCCAAAGATCCTAAACCATTCAGTTCGGAGAATTTAACCGAAGAAGAAAAAATTCAGTTGGCTAAAATGACACCTGAAGAACAGGCGCAGTATGTCCAACAATATAACGACAATTCGGCTTCAACTTACGAGGAAAACCTCGCAAAAATGGGCGTCATCAACAAATCCAAACCAGCTGCCATTGAGCTCTACACCTCTTCGTTCCAACAAAAACAAGACTTAAAAGAGTTCATAAACGCCTATAACACAGCGAAAAAAGAAGCTGGAGAAGACGATAAAGTACTCGCTTATTCAGATGATATCCAATCTATCATGTCTTCAATTACGACATTGGTTGGCGTAGTGACAACAGTACTCGTTGGCTTTGTGGCCATCTCACTCATTGTATCTTCTATAATGATTTCGATTATCACGTACATTTCAGTTCTCGAACGTACAAAAGAAATCGGAATCCTACGTGCAATGGGGGCTTCGAAGAAAGATATTCGTCGTATCTTCACTGCTGAAACAGCCATTGAAGGATTGATCTCTGGGGTGCTCGGTATCACGATTACCTTTCTTGCGACATTCCCAATCAATGCGATTGTTGCGAAAATGACAAATGTGGGAAATGTAGCACAATTACCAATAGAAGTAGCTCTAATCCTTATCGGTATTTCGATTGTCCTTACCATGTTAGCCGGTCTAATCCCTTCACGCATCGCTGCTAAGAAAGACCCAGTCGAATCGCTTCGTAGCGAATAACAACTAAACCACAAAAAGGTGGATAAAGGAATATTTCTTTATTCACTTTTTCTATTGGCTGGAAACTATTAAAAACGTAATCGAAAAATCTCTCCTTATAAAACTTAAATCTCAAGAAGAAAAGACTATATTGGATTAAACTAGTGCCTTATCGCCGTTAATAATGATTGATACGAGCGAAAGCTTGACAAAAAGTGTATAATGAAAGTAAGAAACCAATAGAAAAGGAGTGGCTCTATGAAGAAAACAGTTTACACAAAAGCTGGTCAGGTTGGTCTTATTGAAGTGGAGCATCCGCAAATCATTGAGGCAGATGATGCCATTATTCGGATCGTTCGGACCTGTGTTTGTGGCTCTGATCTGTGGAGCTATCGCAATCCAGATATTGAAACGGGCCATCAGAATAGCGGGCACGAAGCGATTGGTATCGTTGAGGCAATTGGTGATGCAGTAACGACTGTGAAAGCAGGCGATTTTGTCATTGCTCCATTTACCCATGGATGCGGGGACTGCGACGCTTGCCGAGCAGGATATGATGGGACTTGTGACCGCCATATTGGCACCAATTGGTCTAATGGGGTGCAAGCGGAGTACATTCGCTTCGAATATGCCAACTGGGCTCTTGTCAAAATTCCGGGTCAGCCCTCTGATTATACAGAAGGCATGCTCAAATCCCTCTTGACACTGGCTGATGTCATGCCGACCGGCTATCATGCTGCGCGTGTTGCTAATGTTCAAAAAGGGGATAAGGTTGTCGTTATCGGTGACGGGGCTGTTGGTCAATGTGCTGTTATAGCAGCTAAAATGCGTGGGGCATCTCAAATTGTTCTCATGAGTCGTCACGAAGACCGTCAACAAATGGCTTTGGAGTCAGGGGCGACAGCTGTTGTGGCTGAACGTGGTGAAGAAGGAATTGCCAAGGTGCGAGAAATTCTTGGTGGAGGAGCAGATGCAGCTCTTGAGTGTGTCGGTACTGAGGCAGCGGTTGATCAGGCTCTTGGTGTCCTTCACAATGGTGGGCGTTTGGGCTTTGTTGGGGTTCCTCACTATAGCAATCGAGCTCTTGGTTCAACTTTTGCTCAAAATATTACGGTAGCAGGCGGAGCAGCCTCTGTAACGACTTACAACAAACAGTTCTTACTGAAGGCAGTCCTTGATGGCGATATCAACCCAGGCCGTGTCTTTACTTCAAGTTATAAATTAGAAGAGATTGACCAAGCCTATAAAGATATGGATGAACGTAAGACGATTAAGGCTATGATTGTGATGGAATAAAAAAGAAAATCCTAATGGAGATTTGAGACTCTCTATTAGGATTTTTTGCGTTGCTATATTTGTTGAGTTATGGCAGCGTACTCTCTCTCAAAGTCAGTCTGGTTCCCAGCATGGTTAGGCTAGGGATTTTGCGACCGTGGAGAACTTCCTTGTTAAGAATATCCATACCTGCTCGGCCCATTTCCTCAGTATAGACCGTGATACTAGAGAGGGGAGGGTAGACTTGCTTGGTCAGGCTAGTGTCGTTAAAAGAAATGAGGCTGACGCGGTCTGGTAGGCTAATTCCAGCTTCTTGAAGGGCACGGAGGGCACCGATGGCTAAACTATCGCTGGCAGCGAAAAAGGCTGGTGGGAGTTGGTCTCCCAACTTGTGAATGGCCTTCTTCATCAAGTCATAGCCAGACTGGGCAGTAAAGCTTCCCTGAAAGACCAGTTCTTCATGGTAGATAACTTTTGCTTGGGTAATGTCTTTGAAATTTTCTAGTCGCTTATCCTGGATAATTTCTTCCTGGTCGGTTGTTTCCTCAAGTCCTGTGAGAATTCCGATACGGTTCATCCCTTGGCTGAGGAAATGGTCTACAACTTGTTTTACAGCAGTGTAAAAGTCAGTGATAATACAGGTGTGACCTAGTGAGAGGGTATCGCTGTCTATAAAGACTAAGGGTTTTTGGTATTCTTCAAAGGCAGAGATCTGTGCTCGGCTAAATTTTCCGATGCAGAGAATGCCAATCACTTCCTCGCTTAATGTAAAAGGATGGTCATTAAAATAGCGCAAGATATCATAGTCCAACTCTTGGGCTCTTTTTTCAATACCGAGACGAATCTGGTAGTAGTAGAGGTCGTCCAACTCCCCTTGTTCGCTGACCCATTGGATAATAGCAATCTTTTGCTTGGGTTTGTGGGATTCGCCTGTCTTGAGGTGCTTGGTGTAGCCCAGCTCTTCAGCGACGGTTAAAATGCGGTGTCGGGTTTCTTCTGTGACAGATAGGCTCTGGTCGCGATTGAGGACACGAGATACGGTCGCGATAGAGACAGAGGCTAGCTGTGCAATGTCTTTTAAGGTAGCCATAAATCCTCCTTCTTTTAGGTTAGTATATCATATTTTTCTTCTTTTTACCGATTGTTTAGTAAAACTTTAGTAAAAAGGATTGACCTTAGCAAAAGCCTTGGATACAATAGAAGAAAACGATTACACGTTAAGATGACTTAACGGACAGTCAAAGGAGAATTCATATGACACAACATCTTACTGCTGAAGCCCTTCGCAAAGACTTTCTTGCCGTTTTTGGTCAAGAAGCAGACCAAACTTTCTTTTCACCAGGTCGTATCAATCTGATTGGTGAACACACAGACTACAACGGTGGGCACGTTTTTCCAGCGGCTATTTCCTTGGGAACCTATGGAGCGGCTCGCAAGCGTGACGACCAAGTTTTGTGTTTCTACTCAGCCAACTTTGAGGACAAGGGTATCATCGAAGTGCCTCTTGCTGACCTCAAATTTGAAAAAGAGCACAGCTGGACCAACTATCCAAAAGGAGTTCTTCATTTCTTGCAAGAAGCTGGGCACGTGATTGACAAAGGGTTTGATTTTTATGTTTATGGGAATATCCCAAATGGAGCTGGCTTGTCATCATCGGCATCTTTGGAACTTTTGACTGGTGTTGTGGCAGAGCATCTCTTTGATTTAAAACTAGACCGTCTGGATTTGGTAAAAATCGGAAAACAAACAGAAAATAACTTTATCGGAGTGAATTCTGGTATCATGGACCAGTTTGCTATCGGTATGGGAGCTGACCAACGTGCCATTTACCTAGATACCAACAACTTGGAGTATGACTTGGTGCCACTTGATTTGAAGGACAATGTTGTTGTTATCATGAACACCAACAAACGTCGTGAACTAGCAGATTCTAAGTATAATGAACGCCGTGCTGAGTGTGAAAAAGCAGTAGAAGAATTGCAAGTTGCCTTGGATATTCAGACCTTGGGTGAATTGGATGAGTGGGCCTTTGACCAATACAGCTATCTGATTAAAGACGAAAATCGTTTAAAACGTGCTCGCCATGCTGTGCTTGAAAACCAACGTACTCTTAAAGCTCAAATAGCTCTTCAAGCAGGTGATTTGGAAACATTTGGTCGTTTGATGAATGCTTCTCACGTTTCTTTGGAGCATGATTATGAAGTAACAGGCTTGGAATTGGACACCCTCGTTCACACAGCTTGGGCTCAAGAAGGTGTTCTGGGTGCTCGTATGACAGGGGCAGGATTTGGCGGATGTGCTATTGCTTTGGTGCAAAAAGATGCTGTTGAGGCCTTTAAGGAAGCTGTAGGCAAGCACTACGAGGAAGTCGTTGGATATGCTCCAAGCTTCTATATCGCTGAAGTTGCAGGTGGCAGTCGAGTTTTAGACTAGGAGAGAAGTAAATGGACGCTGTAATATTTGATTTAGATGGCTTATTAGCTGATACTGAGATCATTTCTCTAAAAGTTTATCAAGAATTGCTTAAAGATTTTGGAATTCCTTTCACAGAAGAAACCTATTCTAGAGAATACAGTGGACATAGGGAAGAGGAGAATGTTCAACGATTTTTAGATACCTATGATTTATCTTGGAACTTTGACCAAACCTTGGAAAAAGTTTATGAACTGGAAGCTCGAATATTAGCCAAAGGTGTAAATTTAAAAAAAGGTGCTAAAAATTTGCTTGCTTTTTTACAAAGAGAAGGTATTCCAATCGCTCTAGCAACTTCAAGTGTTGAATCTAGAGCTAGAATGATTTTGGATAGTAATGGTATACTGTCCTTATTTGACCATCTAGTTTTTGCAAAAGATGTAAAGCGAAGCAAACCTTACCCTGATATATTTTTAAAGGCCTGTATTGATTTGAATGTTTTACCAGAGAATTGCTTAGTATTAGAGGATAGTGAAGCAGGGATTGAAGCAGCGTATAGAGCTGGGATACCAGTTATTTGTATTCCAGACTTAAAAATACCTGCACAATCTTTCTTAAATAAAACAGAACAAGTTTTTCAG
>CAJPRB010000064.1:0-9145 GCA_905372925.1 uncultured Streptococcus sp. | reverse complement strand
GCTTCAAAGATTTCTTGGACACGAGGAAGACCCTGAGTGATATCGGTATTTGAGGCAACCCCACCCGTGTGGAAGGTACGCATGGTAAGCTGTGTACCAGGCTCCCCGATAGATTGGGCAGCGATTGTACCAACTGCTTCACCGACCTCAACTGCATCACCAGTCGCCAAGTTGATACCGTAACAGTGACGGCAGACACCATGACGAGTGTTACATGTAAATACGGAACGGATAGTGACTTCTTCCACACCAGCATTGACAATTTCACGCGCCTTATCTTCTGTGATTAACTCATTTGGACCGATGATAATTGCGCCAGTTTCTGGGTGTTTAACAGTTTTCTTAGTATAACGACCATTGAGACGTTCTTCGAGTGACTCGATCATCTCTTTCCCTTCTGCGATAGAGCGGATCAAGAGACCACGGTCTGTTCCACAGTCGTCCTCACGGATGATAACGTCTTGGGCAACGTCAACCAAACGACGAGTCAAGTAACCTGAGTCGGCTGTCTTAAGGGCCGTATCGGTCATACCCTTACGGGCACCGTGAGTTGAGAAGAACATTTCAAGTACTGACAAGCCTTCGCGGAAGTTTGAAAGGATTGGCAATTCCATGATACGTCCATTCGGAGCGGCCATCAGACCACGCATACCGGCAAGCTGTGAGAAGTTTGAGATGTTACCACGGGCTCCAGAGTCCATCATCATAACGATTGGGTTCTTAGGATCTTGGTTGGCAACCAAACGTTTCTCCAATTTTTCACGGGCAGCACGCCATTCAGCTGTAACAGCGTTGTAGCGCTCGTCGTCTGTGATCATACCACGACGGAATTGTTTGGTGATTTGTTCTACACGTTTGTGTGATTCTTCGATGATTTCAGCCTTGTCTTCAACAACTGGGATATCGGCAATACCTACTGTCAAACCTGCAAGAGTTGAGTGGTGGTATCCGAGGTTCTTCATGCGGTCAAGTAGGGCAGAAGTTTCTGTCGTACGGAAACGTTTGAAGATTTCAGCGATGATATTCCCAAGATTTTTCTTCTTGAATGGAGGGTTGAGTTCAAGATTGCTGATTGCTTCCTTGATATCTCCACCTAGTGGCAAGAAGTATTTAGCTGGAACACCTTCTGTTAAGTTGGCATTTGTTGGTTCTTGCAAGTAAGGCAGACCCTCTGGCATGATGTCGTTGAAGAGGATTTTACCAACTGTTGTCAGCAAGACCTTGTGTTTTTGCTCTTCTGTCCATGGTTTGTTAAGGCTGTCTGTTGCAATACCAACACGTGAGTGGAGGTGAACATAACCATTGCGGTATGCCATAACCGCTTCGTCACGGTCTTTGAAGACCATTCCTTCCCCTTCACGGCCAGCTTCTTCCATGGTCAAGTAGTAGTTACCCAAAACCATGTCCTGAGATGGAGTAACAACAGGTTTACCATCTTTCGGGTTCAAGATATGCTCAGCAGCAAGCATGAGGATACGAGCTTCTGCTTGAGCTTCTTCTGAAAGCGGTACGTGGATGGCCATTTGGTCCCCATCAAAGTCGGCATTGTAGGCTTCACAGACAAGTGGGTGCAAGCGAAGGGCCTTACCGTCAATCAAGACTGGCTCGAAGGCTTGGATACCCAAACGGTGAAGGGTCGGTGCGCGGTTCAAAAGCACTGGGTGTTCTTTGATTACTTCTTCAAGGATATCCCAGATACGCTCATCTCCGCGTTCTACCAAGCGTTTAGCTGCCTTGACGTTTTGCACGATGTCACGGGCAACGATTTCACGCATGACGAATGGTTTAAAGAGCTCGATCGCCATTTCACGTGGCACACCACATTGGTACATCTTAAGAGTTGGACCAACGGCGATAACGGAACGTCCTGAGAAGTCAACACGTTTACCGAGCAAGTTTTGACGGAAACGCCCTTGTTTCCCTTTAAGCATGTGGCTCAATGATTTCAGTGGACGGCTACCTGGTCCTGTAATCGGACGACCACGACGACCGTTGTCAATCAAAGCGTCAACCGCTTCTTGAAGCATACGCTTCTCATTTTGAACGATGATACCTGGTGCATTCAACTCAAGCAAACGAGCCAAACGGTTGTTACGGTTGATAACACGACGGTAAAGGTCGTTCAAGTCAGATGAGGCAAAACGGCCACCATCCAACTGCAACATTGGACGAAGATCTGGTGGAATAACTGGAAGAATGTTGAGAATCATCCATTCAGGTTTATTTCCAGACTTGTAAAAGGCATCCAAAACATCCAAACGACGGATAGCTTTGACACGTTTTTGTCCAGTAGCTGTTTTCAACTCTTCTTTGAGTTCGGCAATTTCTTTTTCAAGATCTACTTGTTTCAAAAGGTCTTGGATAGCTTCGGCACCCATTTTGGCAACGAATGATCCATAACCGTACTCACGCAAGCGCTCACGGTATTCGCGCTCTGTCATGATAGATTTGTGCTCAAGTGGTGTATCCTTCGGATCAATCACCACATAAGCCGCAAAGTAGATAACTTCCTCGAGGGCACGAGGACTCATATCAAGGGTCAAGCCCATACGGCTTGGAATCCCCTTAAAGTACCAGATGTGAGATACAGGAGCTTTCAACTCGATGTGCCCCATACGCTCACGACGAACTTTTGTACGCGTTACTTCAACCCCACAGCGGTCACAAACAATCCCTCTGTAACGAATGCGTTTGTACTTCCCACAAGCACATTCCCAGTCTTTAGTAGGACCAAAGATGACTTCGTCAAAGAGTCCTTCACGTTCTGGTTTCAACGTACGGTAATTGATTGTTTCAGGTTTTTTGACTTCTCCATAAGACCATGAACGGACTTTGCTTGGAGAAGCTAGGGTGATTTGCATACTTTTAAAACGATTTACATCAACCACTATTTCTTCCCTTTCTATTCTAAGTGAACTGCTTATTCTTGTTCAGCAGCTTCTTCTGTTGCTTCCGCTTTTGTTGCTTTCTCAGCTTCTTCAGCTTCAAAGGCTGCTTTAGCCTCTTGGGCTGCTTTTTCGCGGGCTTTTTCAAGGTCATCTACGTGGATGACATCTTCGTCCATTCCTTCATCCAAGTCGCGAAGTTCCACTTCTTGGTCATCTTCGTCAAGGACACGCATGTCAAGACCAAGAGATTGCAATTCTTTGACAAGAACTCGGAAGGATTCTGGAACACCTGGTTTTGGAATTGGTTTTCCTTTTGTAATGGCTTCATAAGCTTTCAAACGTCCGTTGATATCGTCAGACTTATAAGTCAAGATTTCTTGAAGGACATTTGACGCACCATAGGCTTCAAGAGCCCAAACTTCCATCTCACCGAAACGTTGTCCACCAAACTGAGCTTTACCTCCGAGTGGTTGTTGGGTAACGGTTGAGTATGGTCCGACTGAACGCGCGTGCAATTTATCATCAACCATGTGGTGGAGTTTGATCATGTACATGACACCAACTGATACACGGTTGTCAAACGGCTCACCTGTACGTCCATCGTAAAGAATCGTCTTGGCATCGCTATCCATACCTGCTTCTTTAACGGTTGACCAAAGATCTTCAGAACTTGCTCCGTCAAAGACTGGTGTTGCAATGTGGATACCAAGAGTACGAGCCGCCATACCAAGGTGGAGCTCCATAACCTGTCCGATATTCATACGTGATGGCACCCCAAGTGGGTTCAACATGATGTCAACTGGAGTTCCGTCTGGAAGGTAAGGCATGTCTTCTACAGGAACGATACGAGAGACAACCCCTTTGTTTCCGTGACGTCCGGCCATCTTATCACCGACCTTGATCTTACGTTTTTGTGCGATGTAGACGCGAACCAGCATGTTGACACCTGATTGCAACTCATCTCCATTTGCACGTGTAAAGATCTTAACATCACGAACGACACCATCGGCACCGTGTGGTACACGAAGCGAGGTATCACGTACTTCACGAGACTTGTCTCCGAAGATAGCGTGCAAGAGACGTTCTTCAGCTGAAAGATCTTTTTCACCTTTAGGCGTTACTTTACCTACAAGGATATCGCCTTCTTTAACCTCGGCACCAATACGGATAATTCCCATTTCGTCAAGGTTTTTAAGGGCATCTTCCCCAACGTTTGGAATCTCACGAGTAATTTCTTCAGGCCCAAGCTTTGTATCGCGCGTTTCTGATTCGTATTCTTCAAGGTGGACAGATGTGTAGACATCGTCTTTCACCAAGCGTTCGCTCATGATAACGGCATCTTCGAAGTTGTAACCTTCCCATGTCATGTAGGCAACGATTGGGTTTTGTCCAAGCGCCATTTCTCCATTTTCCATAGAAGGTCCATCTGCGATAAAGTCGCCTTTTTCTACAAGATCACCAACTTTAACAAGCGTACGTTGGTTGTAGGCAGTACCTGAGTTTGAACGACGGAATTTTTGGATGTGGTAAACATCTAGCGAACCATCTTCACGGCGTACTTCTACCTTGTCAGCATCTGCGTAAGTAACTTTACCACCATACTGAGCAATAACAGCAGCACCAGAGTCATGAGCTGCTTGGTATTCCATACCAGTACCAACGTAAGGAGCTTTTGGATCAATCAATGGCACAGCCTGACGTTGCATGTTGGCACCCATGAGGGCACGGTTGGAGTCATCGTTTTCCAAGAAAGGAATACATGCAGTCGCAACGGCAACTACCTGTTTTGGTGACACGTCCATGTAGTCAACCACTTCTGCTGGATACTCTTGGTTGACCCCTTGGTGACGTCCCATGACAACTTTCTCAGCAAAAGTACCATCTTCGTTGAGGCGAGAGTTAGCCTGTGCTACAGTAAATTCATCTTCTTCATCGGCTGTCAACCAAACGATTTCGTTGGTAACAACACCTGTTTCACGGTCAACCTTACGGTATGGTGTTTGAACAAAACCATATTTGTTCAAGTGCCCGTAAGATGACAAGTTATTGATCAAACCGATGTTAGGTCCTTCAGGTGTCTCGATTGGACACATACGACCATAGTGAGTGTAATGCACGTCACGGACTTCATATCCAGCACGGTCACGTGTCAAACCACCAGGTCCCAAGGCTGACAAACGGCGTTTGTGAGACAACTCAGAAAGTGGGTTGTGTTGGTCCATGAACTGTGACAACTGTGATGAACCAAAGAATTCTTTAACCGCAGCTGTTACAGGACGAATATTGATAATTTGTTGTGGTGTTAAAACTTCATTGTCCTGAACAGACATACGTTCACGGACATTACGTTCCATACGAGAAAGTCCAAGACGTACTTGGTTGGCAAGCAATTCACCAACTGCACGGATACGACGATTTCCAAGGTGGTCGATATCATCCACACGTCCGATACCTTCTGCCAAGTTGAGGAAGTAGCTCATCTCTGCAAGGATATCCGCAGGAGTTACAACACGAACCTTGTCGTCAGGATTGGCATTTCCGATGATGGTTACAACACGGTCTGGGTCTGTTGGCGCAACAACCTTGAATTTTTGAAGCACAACTGGTTCTGTCAGAACAGCTGCATCGTTTGGAATATAAACAATCTTGTTCAAGTCGCCATCTAAGTGGCTCTCGATACTTTCGATCACGCTACGAGTCATAACGGTACCAGCTTCTACCAAGATTTCACCAGTTTCAGGGTCTACCAATGGCTCCGCAATGGTTTGGTTGAGCAAGCGTGTTTTAACGTTGAGTTTTTTATTGATCTTGTAACGACCAACAGCTGCCAAATCGTAGCGGCGTGGGTCAAAGAAACGAGCCACAAGCAAGCTACGTGAGCTTTCAGCGGTCTTAGGTTCACCTGGACGAAGGCGTTCGTAGATTTCTTTCAAAGCTTCGTCTGTACGAGAGTCTATTGGGTTCTTGTGGATATCTTTTTCAACAGTGTTGCGAACCAATTCGCTGTCACCAAAGATATCAAAGATTTCATCATCACCTGAGAAACCAAGGGCACGAACCAAGGTCGTAAATGGAATCTTACGAGTACGGTCGATACGAGTGTAGGCAATGTCTTTTGAGTCGCTTTCAAGTTCCAACCAAGCTCCACGGTTAGGGATAACAGTTGAGCCGTAGCCCACTTTACCGTTTTTATCAACTTTATCGTTAAAGTAAACACCTGGTGAGCGGACCAACTGCGAAACGATAATACGTTCACCACCATTGATGATGAAAGTACCCATTTCTGTCATGATTGGGAAATCACCAAAGAAAACTTCTTGGGTCTTAATTTCGCCTGTTTCTTTATTGATCAAGCGGAAGGTTACAAAAATTGGTGCTGAATAGCTAGCATCGTGGATACGTGCTTCTTCGAGTGTGTATTTTGGTTCCTTGATTTCATAGCCAACAAATTCCAACTCCATTGTGTCTGTGAAGTTTGAAATTGGCAATACATCTTCAAACACTTCCTTAAGACCATGGTCTAGGAAAGCTTTGAATGAATCCGTTTGAATTTCAATCAAATTTGGTAAGTCAAGAACTTCTTTGATTCTTGAAAAACTACGACGGGTACGATGTTTCCCGTATTGAACGTCATGTCCTGCCAAGATGATTCTCCTTTGTAAATAAGTTCCAAGCCTGCTTCATTAGGCTATTGATTATCGTCAAATGGTTGTTAAACCCCTATCACCGTGTCCCTTTGACGAATTTTCAGAATCTTTAAATCTTTGTTACAAATACGCAAAAACCTGAAAAAAAGCACAAAAAGAGCAGCTAAATCTGACTTTTTCAGAAGATTTAACTGCTGTGAGTCTTGTCTGGACAATATTTCAGACAAAACCTACGACAAATGATTATTCATATTATACCTTATTTAGCTAGATTTTTCAAGATTTTTTTACTATTTTTTAAACAATCTTTTCCTATATATTATTGCTAAATTTCGAGTTCAAGTTAGCCAGCAAGCAGAAATTCTCTGGGAGACTTGTAGTCCAAGCATTTTTTAGGATAGTTGTTAATCCAATTTTCGATGAAGGCGACTTCCTTAGGAGTCGTTTTCTTAGTACCTTTTCTAGGATAAAGGGGATGCTGTTTGTTCAATCCCAATTTTCCATGATGAATCCAGTAGTAGATGGTTGACATTCCCAATGTAAGCCCCTTAACCTTGACCATCATTTCAGGAGACAACTTTTGGTTATGATAGTGGAGAATCTTTTGTTTTAGTTCTTTGGTCAAGATTGATTTCTTCACGAAGCGCTTCCGATTGGTTTCATAAAGCATTTGAGCATAGTCGGCAGAATAAATCTTTTTGAATCGTCCCTTTCCTAGACATTGCAGGACTGTCCCTCGCTTGATTTCATTGTGGATGGTCTGAGGAGCTTTTCCAAGTAGAGAGGCGATTTCTCTATTTGATTTCCCTTCTATTTTCCATAGTTCGATTAAGCGACGACTATGGATTGTCAAGTGTTTAGCTTTTGTAGTATAATTGATTTGCATCTCTGTGCCTTTCTTGTGTTTGTGGTGAACAACAAGTATAACACAGAGGTGTTTTCTTATGCCTATATGATCTTTCATTTGACAACATCTTCAAGCCTATTATCAAATGAAATCAGGAGCTAACTATAAGTTAGTTAAATCATTACATTTTTAGGAAGGCTAGGTGGGACTCTATAATATTTGTAGTGGGTAAATCCCCTATAGATCTTATGGAGCCTATTTTGTTGTAGAAAAAAAGTCCCATAAGATTTATAATGAAAAGCGACTAAACAACTCATTAGAAAGAATCATATGGAACCATTACATTTTATCACAAAACTACTAGACATTAAAGACCCTAACATCCAAATTATGGATGTTGTTAATAGAGATACACACAAGGAAATCATCGCTAAACTGGACTATGACGTCCCGTCTTGCCCTGAGTGCGGAAGTCAAATGAAGAAATATGACTTCCAAAAACCATCTAAAATTCCTTACCTTGAAACGACTGGTATGCCTACTAGAATTCTTCTGAAAAAGCGTCGTTTCAAGTGCTATCATTGTTCGAAAATGTTGGTCGCTGAGACTTCTCTCGTCAAGAAAAAGCACCAAATCCCTCGTATTATCAACCAAAAAATTGCTCAAAAGTTGATTGAAAAGACCTCTATGACTGATATTACTTATCAGCTGTCCATTTCAACTTCAACTGTCATTCGCAAGCTCAATGACTTTCACTTTAAACATGACTTTAGCCGACTTCCTGAGATTATGTCCTGGGACGTTGAAACAGTCAGGGGAGTGACTGTTTCAATCGGGAGATGAAGATGAGTTTCATTGCGCAAGATTTTGACAAGCTCAATATCATCGCTGTCCTTGAAGGCAGGACACAAACTATCATCCGAAATCACTTTCTGCGCTACGATCGAGCTGTTCGTTGTCAGGTGAAAATCATTATGATGGATATGTTTAGTCCTTATTATGACTTGGCTAAACGACTTCGCTTTCGAATTTCTAGGCTCAGGCTGAAACAGTCTACCAGACTGTTTCATTCCCGAATACCAAAATTGTATTCGATCACTTTCATATTGTCCAATATCTTAGCCGTACTATGAATCGCCCTCGCATCCAAATCATGAATCAGTTTGATAGAAAATCGCATCAATATAAGGCGCTGAAACGCTATTGGCAGCTCATTCAACAGGATAACCGTAAACTCAGCGATAAGCAATTT
The DNA here is from genome assembly GCA_905372925.1 of uncultured Streptococcus sp. Lineage (GTDB taxonomy): Bacteria > Bacillota > Bacilli > Lactobacillales > Streptococcaceae > Streptococcus. The sequence goes on along the minus strand of CAJPRB010000064.1, from coordinate 511 downwards.
TATCAACCTACTTTTCGTATACACTTAACTAATAAAGAGATTCTAGAAAAGCTTTGGAGCTATTCAGAAGACTTGAAACACCACTATAATCTCTATCAGCCCTTGCTTTTTCACTTTCAGAATAAGGAGCCAAAGAAATTTCTCGGACTCATTAAGGACAGTCTAAAGCAGCTTCATCCTCTTTTTCAAACTGTCTTTAAAACCTTTCTTAAGCATAAAGACAAGATTATCACCGCCCTTGAATCACTCTATTCCAAAGCCAAACTAGAAGCAACCAATCATCTCATTAAACTCATCAAACGCAATATCTTTGGCTTTCGGAACTTTGACAATTTTAAAACTAGAATTCTCGTCGCTTTGAATATCAAAAAGGAGAGGACTGATTTAGTCCTCTCCAGCGTATGACTTTTTGGTAATCCACTACAGTTGACAAAGAACCAAAAAAAGATACTCACTTAAGTATCTTAGTCAATAAATCAATCGGGAAGACAGGATTCGAACCTGCGACACC
>CAJPRB010000063.1:0-9197 GCA_905372925.1 uncultured Streptococcus sp. | reverse complement strand
CCCAAAGTGCGTGCTTACTTTGCCATGAAAGAGGGGATATAAAAAAATCCAATCGGCTTGATAGAAAATCTATATCAGCTTCTTTTTGAAAAATAGATGAAAATAAAGTGAATCTTTGGAAGGCTAGTAACATCAAGCTTTTCAGGGATTTTTTTCTTTATAGATATAAAAATTTCCAATTGAGTCAATAGTCAATATATATTGGGAAAAGGAAAAAAGGAATGGTAAGATAGTTTCAATCCAAATGGAAGGAGAAAGGTATGGCAAGTAAAAGAGATCTAGTCTTTAGAGCGATTCGAGGCGATGAAGTGGAAAGAGTTCCTGTGGGATTTTGGTTTCATTTTGTAACACTCGAAGAAAAGGGGCAGGGATTAAATAATCCACGTATCTTTCAAAAAAGTGTTGAAGGACATCGCAACTATGTGGAAAGGATTCGCCCTGATTTTGTCAAAATTATGAGCGATGGTTTTTTCCTTTATCCAAGTAATGTCTATAGTCCTAAGATTGCAAGCATTCAGGAGCTGGCTTCTATTGAGTCGATTGGTGAGGAACACCCATGGATTCAGCAACAGGTGGAAGTGGTACAAGCGATTCGAGAGACCTTTACCGAAGAGATTGCTTCTTTCTACAATATCTTTTCACCGATCTCCTACCTCAAGCGCTGGTTCCGTACAGAAACTTCACGGGGAGATAAGGAAGTAGCCGACCTATTGCTTGAAAATCCTGAGCAATTTAGAGCGATTCTAGATGTGATTGCAGGAGATATTGCTATCCTAACTCAGAAAATCATCCAGCAAGGCGGTGTTGACGGGATTTACCTCAGCACCCAGGAAATTCAAGATGAGCGCATCACACCAGCACTTTACCAAACCTATATCGAACCGAGCAATATAGCGATTTTGGAGGCAGCTAATCAGGTGGGTGGGACCAATATTCTTCATATCTGTGGTTTTGAAGGTGCGAGCAATGATGTGGCGATATTTAAGGACTATCCAGCTCAAGTGATCAACTGGGCGACCCACCATGAGGATGTTAGTTTAACACAGGGGCAAGAGTTGTTTCCAGGTAAGGCCGTTTTAGGTGGATTTGAAAATGGCAAGAAAAGCTTGCTTTATCAAGGTTCCAAGGCAGAATTGCAAGATGAAACAAGGCGGTTGCTGGCCGAAGCGGGTAGTAAAGGAGTTCTTCTGGGAGCTGACTGTACTGTTCCAGATGACTTTGACTTAGAGAGGTTGGACTGGATTCGGCAGGCAGCTGTTCTCTAAAAGGAGGAGCTATGAAAAGTAAAAGATGGGGCATCTTCATTGCAGTTGTCGGTTTGCTGGCCTTGGTTGCCATAAGCGTCGTAAAAAATGGCCACTGCAAAAATGGAGAGAGATGTCGTGGAGTTCAGGATTTTTCCAAGTCCAGTCTCCCCTTTCTACGCTCGAATGATATCGCAAGCAGTTTATTAGTTGAAAAAGTAAGAAATGGAGAATAAGAATGTCAGAAAAAAGAGAATGGGTTTTAAAAGCATTTAGAGGTGAAAAGGTTGATCGTGTGCCAGTTGGCTTTTGGCACCATTTCACATCCGAAGACGAATGGCTACACGGATTTTCAAATCCAGTCATTATCGAGAAGAATATCGAGGGCCATAAACGCTTTATCCGAGAAGTTCAGCCAGACTTTATCAAACTCATGAGTGATGGCTACTTTGCTTATCCAAATCCAGCGATTGCCAAAGGCAAATCACTTCAAGAATTGGCGACCATTCAACCACTTGGACCGGATCACGCTTGGATAAAAGAGCAGGTGGACTTGGTTAAGAAAATCAAGCAAGAGTTTACAGAAGATATCGTTGCGATTTACAATATTTTTGCTCCTGTGACCTATCTCAAGTGGTTGCTTGGGGAAGTGTCTGGTGGCGATGACCTCATTGCAGACTTTCTGGTGGAAGATCCTAAAGCCCTTAAAAAGGTGTTGGATGTGATTGCAGAGGATATTGCGAGTCTCAGCCGAGCTGTCATCGAAGAGGCTGGTGCTGATGGAATCTATCTCAGCGTGCAGAGTATCCAAGATCAACGAGTGTCGGCAGCAGAGTATCAAGCTGTCATTGCACCTAGCGAGATAACGGTTCTGGAAGCAGCTAGTGCTGTTGGTGGTGTTACTGTTCTTCATATCTGTGGCTACGAGGGGGCGCGAAATGATATTCACCTTTTTGCAGACTATCCAGCCCAAGTCTTTAACTGGGCTGTAGGACCAGAGGGAATCACTCTCAAGGAAGGTCGTGAGATTTTCAAGGGACGTACGGTTCTTGGAGGTTTCGAAAATGGCAAGACAGGCTTGCTGTATACTGGTAGCAAGGATGCCATTCAGGCTGAGGCAAAGAAACTAGTTGCAGAAGCTGGGGAACAGGGCTTGGTACTTGGGGCGGATTGTACCATTCCAAGTGATATCGCAGTTGAACGTATCCAGTGGGTGAGAGAAGCGCTTGAAAACTAAAGGAGAAAAAGATGAGTAAAAAAGCATGGATTATCGGTGGTGTAGCAGTTGTTGCAGTAATTGGGGCAACGATTATCGGGAGAAGTTTAGCTGGCGCTCCAGCCAAGGAGGGAGAAACGGCTTCGTCTGCTGAAGTCATAACTTTGAAGGTTGCCCATACACAAAACTATGTACCTTATGACTTTGTCAATGAAAAAGGGGAATCAGATGGTTATGAAGTAGCTGTTTTGAAGGCTGTTGATGAGAAGTTGGCAAACTATAAATTTGAATATACGGGTACCAGTGATGATGACCTCTTGATTGGTCTGGAATCAGGCAAGTATGACATCGGAACCAAGGGAGCTTGGTACACAGACGAACGAGCTAAAAAGTTTGTCATTCCATCTGAACCAGTGGGAGCGAGCATCATCGGATTTACTGTCAGAAAAAAAGATGAACAGAAATACAAAACCATTGATGACTTTGCTAAGAATAAAGGGAAATTGGTTCCCATCTCTCCACAGAATGCTCAATGGAATGTCATCACCAGCTACAATGAAAAACATCAGGATGCACCGATTGAGCTAACAGCAGCTGAATCCTTTAAGGTGGCAGATGCCTATGCTTGGGTTTTAGAAGGACGTTATGACGCCTTCTTTGATATCAAACTGTCTTTTGAAAAAGCAGTTACCGCAGAAGATGGCCCTTACCACCAATATGCGGATAAACTCAGCTGGTTCCCATATAAAGGTATTCCAACTTATCCCTTGATTCACCGTGATGAAAAGGGTGAGAAATTCGCTAAAGAATACGAAAAAGCAATCAAAGAGTTGAAAGAAGATGGCACGCTTGCTAAGCTATCTCAGCAATACTTTAAAGAAGATGTCTTTAGTTACGTAGACAAAGACTAGACCAGAAATTCCAAGACTAGAAAGGGTTTTGCATGGTTTCTTATGATTTTTCCAAGGTCTTTCAGTTTTTACCGACCTTATGGCAGGCACTTCCTATGACCTTGTCCATTCTCTTTTTTACCACTCTTCTTGGTTCCCTTTTTGGAGGTCTCTTGGCCTGGGCACAAGTAGGAGAAGACAAGAGTTTTGCAACGATTTCCAAAGGCTATATCTTTACCCTTCGTTGTACACCGCCGATTGTATTGCTTTTTCTAGTCTTTTATGGCTTGCCAGAATTTCTGAAATGGTGGCTTGGTTTGGATATCAACAACTGGTCTAAAACTATTTTTGTTCTCTTGACGATGATTCTCTTGTTTGCGGCTATTGTTGCCGAGGTTTTCAAGGCGGCCTATCAAGCTATTCCAAAGGGGCAGACAGAGGCCGGGCTTAGTATTGGTTTGACCCCAAGTCTGACCTTTTGGAGAATCATTTTTCCCCAAGCTTTTCAAGTTGCTCTTCCCAACATAACGACTGCTATTCTCAATCTCATGCGGGATGCTGCCTTGGCTTATACGATTGGTTTCGTTGATGTTATGGGGGCGGGGAATCTCTTGATCAGTCGCAATTTAGGGAACTACTCTCTGGAAACCTATACGGCAGTTGCGCTTCTTTACTGGGGGATTGCCTTGGTTATCTCTAGTTTGAGTCGTTTGCTTGAGAAGTCTTTGGAAACAAAAGGGAGGTAAGAAATGGATATAGACTATATTGTAAAGACCTTTCTGGAGACCTTGAAGGGTGTGCCAATCACCTTGATTATCATGATTGTGGCTATGGTCTTAAGCTTTTTACCGGCTCTATTTTTAGCCTTGGGGCAGATTTACAAGGTTCGAGGGGTTAGAAGTTTTTCTCTAGTCTATCTGGCTTTTATCCGAGCGACTCCTCCGATTTTATTGATTCTCTTCTTTTATAGTTTGTTTCCAAGTCTGCTGAATCAATTTTTCAAAAGCATAGGAAGTGACTTTGATATTTTCAAGCTTGATCCTCTCTACTATGCCTTTATCATTTATAGTCTGATGACGGTTGGGAGTTTGTCGGAGATTTTGCGCTCAGCTATCTTGACGGTGGACAAGGGACAACTAGAGGCAGCGCATGCGATTGGCTTGACCACGACACAGGCCTATTTAAGGATTGTTTTTCCTCAAGCTCTGCGCTCAGCCTTACCTAACTTGGCTAATCTGGTAATCAATATCGTCAAAGGGACTTCCCTGGTCTTTGTCATGACTATCAAGGATATTACTGCTATTGCTCGTGTAGAAGCGTCCTACGGTTACCAGTATTTTGAGTCTTATTTTGTGATCTTTTTGCAGTATATTTTGATTTGTGGTTTGATTCAGTTGGGCTTCTCCCTACTGGAGAAAGGCTATGTAAAAAAAGAAAAGAGAACAAAAGCATCTAGCGCGCGTTTTGTATAGGAGGACAGGATGTTACAAGTAGAACATATCGCAAAAACATTTGGTGAGAGGCAGGTCCTGGAGGATGTCAATCTTCAGGTCAACCAAGGAGATGTCGTCGTTATTTTAGGACCATCAGGTTCGGGGAAAACGACCTTTCTCCGCTGTCTCAACCACTTAGAAAAAGCTGACAGCGGTCAGTTGACCTTGGCAGGAAAAACCTATGACTTGGCAAAATTGAGCAAGAAAGACATTCTAGAAATTCGCCAAAAAACAGCCTTTGTTTTCCAACACTACAATCTCTTTGCAAATAAAACTGCTCTGGAAAATATTCTAGAAGGCCTAATCGTAGCTCGTAAAGTACCTAAGGAAGAAGCGCTCAAACGTGCAGAATCTGCCTTGGAAAAAGTTGGTTTACTGGCCTACAAAGACTACTACCCTTCCCAGCTTTCTGGGGGGCAACAACAACGAATAGGAATTGCGCGTGCTATTGCCGTCAAGCCCGAGGTTATTTTGCTAGATGAACCAACATCAGCACTAGACCCTGAGTTGGTTGGAGATGTTTTGGATGTTCTGAAACAGTTGGCGGGAGAAGGTGTGACCATGGTGGTCGTCACACATGAGATGGGATTTGCTAGGGATGTCGCTAACCACGTTATTTTCATGGATGGAGGCCGTATCGTAGAGGAGAATAATCCACATGATTTCTTTAGTCGTCCGCAGGAAGAACGAACCAAGCAGTTCCTGGCTCGTATCTTATCAGATGCTAGCTATAGTGTAGAATATATGATTTGATAGATAAGTGCATTATGAAAGTAACTTATGAAGCAAAGTTCCAATCTATAAACTATGGGAAAAGGTGTCAGCTTGAAATGACTTTCAGAAAAAGCTAGGTTTTAGACTTAGATTGACTATTTGAGATGATTTGAGGTACTTTTCGTACACTCAAGTGGGCAATCTTATTTTAGATTTTTCATTTCTCAAAAAACTTAAGAAAAATTTAAGCTAGGAGGTGTATACTAAGCTCATAAGTTAAGAAGAACTTAACTTAAACTCCTAAAACTTTTTCATAATAATCTCCCTATAAAATAAAGTCGCCCAATCAGGCGGCTTATTTTTTGTCTATCTGTAAGCAGGGGCAGTAACTTAGCAATAGAAGAATAGAGGGAAATATGGTATAATGAAACGATAGATTTTTGAATAGGAATAAGATCATGTTTGGATTTTTTAAGAAAGATAAAGCTGTAGAAGTTGAGGTTCCAACACAGGTTCCTGCTCATATTGGAATCATCATGGATGGGAATGGTCGCTGGGCTAAAAAACGGATGCAACCACGGGTTTTTGGTCATAAGGCGGGGATGGAAGCCCTCCAAAAGGTGACCAAGGCAGCTAACAAGATGGGAGTTAAGGTCATCACAGTCTATGCCTTTTCAACGGAGAACTGGACGCGCCCAGATCAAGAAGTCAAGTTTATCATGAACTTGCCAGTCGAGTTTTATGATAACTACGTCCCTGAATTGCATGCAAATAATGTTAAGATTCAGATGATTGGGGAGACAGACCGTCTACCTAAGCCGACTTTTGAAGCTTTGAAAAAAGCAGAGGAATTGACCAAGAACAATACAGGCTTGATTCTCAATTTTGCGCTTAACTATGGTGGTCGTGCTGAAATTACGCAGGCTTTTAAGAGCTTGGCTCAGGAAGTTCTAGATGCCAAAATCAATCCTGGTGATATTACAGAAGATATGATAGGGGATTATCTTTTCACACAACGCCTGCCAAAGGATTTGCGAGATCCTGATTTGATTATCCGTACGAGTGGCGAGTTGCGTTTGAGTAATTTCTTGCCATGGCAAGCAGCCTATAGCGAGCTTTACTTTACGGATACCTTGTGGCCCGATTTTGATGAGACCTCTTTGCAGGAGGCTATTACGGCCTATAATCGTCGCAATCGCCGTTTTGGAGGAGTTTAGGAGAAGATATGACCCAAGATTTACAAAAGAGAACATTGTTTGCGGTATTGGCCTTGGCTAATTTCCTTCCAGTCTTATTTGTGGGAGGACTCTTGTTGCAGATAGGGATTGGTTTGTTAGCGATGCTGGCTGTCCATGAACTCTTGCAGATGAAGGGGCTAAAGACCATGACCATCGAGGGCACCTTGACCCTCTTTGCGACATTTGCCCTCACAATCCCCTTAGAAAATTATCTAACTTTTTTGCCAGTTGATGGGAATGTGGTTGCCTATAGTGTTCTGATTACAATAATGCTAGGGACGACTGTTTTCAGTAAAAGCTATACGATTGAAGAGGCTGCCTTTCCAATTGCTGTGAGCTTTTATGTTGGTTTTGGCTTTAACGCCTTACTAGATGCTCGGGTGGCAGGTTTTGACAAGGTGCTTCTGGCCCTCTTTATCGTCTGGGCGACAGATAGCGCAGCTTACCTAATAGGGATGAATTTTGGCAAGCATAAGTTGGCACCAAGAGTTTCTCCCAATAAGAGCATTGAGGGTTTCATCGGTGGTATTCTAGGTGCGGTACTAGTAACAGCAATCTTCATGCTAGTAGATAGCACAGTTGCTCTCCCTTATGGGATTTATAGAATGAGCCTCTTTGCCGTCTTCTTCAGTGTGGCAGGTCAGTTTGGTGACTTGATTGAGAGTGCCATGAAACGCCATTTCGGTGTCAAGGATTCAGGAAAATTTATCCCGGGGCATGGTGGTGTGTTGGATCGTTTTGACAGTATGCTAGTTGTCTTTCCTATCATGCACTTGTTTGGCCTGTTTTAAAGAAAGGAATATTGAATGATTGGATTGCTAACCTTTATCCTAGTTTTTGGGATTATCGTGGTGGTGCATGAGTTTGGACATTTTTATTTTGCCAAGAAATCAGGCATTTTAGTTCGTGAATTTGCTATTGGTATGGGCCCCAAGATTTTTGCCCATATCGGTAAGGATGGCACTGCTTATACCATTCGGATCCTTCCTTTAGGAGGATATGTTCGTATGGCAGGCTGGGGCGATGATACGACAGAAATCAAGACAGGAACTCCAGTCAGTTTAACACTTGCTGATGATGGTAAGGTCAAACGGATCAACCTCTCAGGGAAGAAACTGGATCAAACGGCTCTTCCTATGCAGGTAACCCAGTTTGACTTTGAAGACAAGCTCTTTATCAAGGGTTTGGTTCTGGAAGAAGAAAAGACTTTTGCAGTGGATCATGATGCAACGGTCGTTGAAGAAGACGGAACCGAAGTGCGTATCGCTCCTCTGGATGTACAGTATCAAAATGCTTCTATCTGGGGCAAGCTGATCACCAACTTTGCAGGTCCTATGAATAACTTTATCTTAGGTGTTGTTGTTTTTTGGATCTTGATCTTTTTGCAGGGCGGTGTTAGAGATACTCAGACAAATCTCTTTCATGTCATGCCAGAGGGAGCTTTGGCTAAGGTGGAAGTAGCTGAGACTGCTCAAATCACCAAGATTGGCTCGCATGAAGTTAAGAATTGGCAAGACTTGACCCAAGCTGTGGAAGCAGATACTAAGGATAAGACTGCTCCGACCTTAGATGTGACTATTTCTGAAAATGGTAGCGAAAAACAAGTCACTGTGACTCCAGAAGAAAATCAAGGACGTTATATTCTTGGAGTTCAACCGGTGGTCAAGTCAGACTTTCTATCCATGTTTGTTGGTGGATTTACAACTGCTGCTGACTCAGGACTTCGCATCCTTTCGGCTCTGAAAAACTTGATTTTCCATCCAGATTTGAACAAACTCGGTGGTCCCGTTGCCATTTTTAAGGCAAGTAGTGATGCTGCTAAAAATGGTCTTGAGAATGTCCTCTACTTCCTAGCTATGATTTCCATCAATATCGGGATTTTTAATTTGATTCCGATCCCGGCTTTGGATGGTGGAAAGATTGTGCTCAATATCCTAGAGGCTATCCGCCGGAAACCCCTTAAACAAGAAATTGAAACCTATGTCACCATGGCTGGTGTAGTTATCATGGTTGTCTTGATGCTAGCTGTGACCTGGAATGACATTATGCGACTCTTCTTTTAGATAATCGAGGAATATTATGAAACAAAGTAAAATGCTAATCCCTACGCTTCGCGAAATGCCAAGCGATGCTCAAGTTATCAGCCACGCCCTTATGTTGCGTGCTGGCTATGTTCGTCAAGTTTCTGCCGGTGTTTATTCATACCTGCCACTTGCTAACCGTGTGATTGAAAAGGCTAAGAATATCATGCGCCAAGAGTTTGATAAGATTGGTGCGGTGGAGATGTTGGCTCCTGCCCTTCTCAGTGCTGATCTTTGGCGTGAATCAGGCCGTTATGAAACCTATGGTGAAGACCTTTATAAATTGAAAAACCGTGAAAAATCAGACTTTATCCTAGGTCC
>CAJPRB010000062.1:0-9235 GCA_905372925.1 uncultured Streptococcus sp. | reverse complement strand
GCTTCTTTTGAGTCAACTGGCAAGATCAATTTGCCGTTTGCTTTTTCAAGAAGAGCTTTGGCAACATCCAATTTGTCTTCTTCTACAAGTGAGTTACCGATTTCGATACCTTGAGCTTTGTAGAATGTGTAAGTCATCCCACCACCGATAAGAACTTTATCAGCTTTTTCAAGCAAGTTTTCGATAACACCGATCTTGTCTGAAACTTTTGAACCACCAAGGATAGCCACGAATGGACGTTCTGGAGCTTCAACAGCTTCTTGGATGTAGGCAATTTCATTTTCAAGAAGGAATCCAGCAACAGCTTTTTCAACGTTTGCTGAGATACCAACGTTAGATGCGTGTGCACGGTGAGCTGTACCGAATGCATCGTTTACGAAGATACCATCTCCAAGAGATGCCCAGTATTTACCAAGTTCAGGATCATTTTTAGATTCTTTCTTGCCGTCAACATCTTCGAAACGAGTATTTTCAACCAAGAGAACTTGTCCATCTTCAAGAGCGTTAACAGCGGCTTCCAATTCAGCACCACGTGTAACACCTGGGATAAATTTAACTTCTTGTCCCAATTTAGCAGCCAAGTCAGCAGCTACAGGAGCAAGTGATTTACCTTCTTTGTCTGCTTCTTCTTTTACACGTCCAAGGTGAGAGAAGAGGATTGCACGTCCACCTTGTTCAAGGATGTACTTGATAGTTGGAAGAGCTGCAGTGATACGGTTGTCATTGGTAATCACGCCATCTTTAACAGGTACGTTGAAGTCAACACGAACGAGAACTTTTTTCCCTTTCAAGTCAACGTCTTTAACAGTCAATTTTGCCATTAGATATGACTCCTTCTTTTTTTATACGTGTTAATTATATCACAAAATCAACAAAAGAGATAGAAAAACCCTAAACTTTTCGAGTTCATTCTTGCAACTGAAACTACTTTTTTTAAAATTAAAACTAGAAAAACCTTGCCAAATAACTAATTAATGCAAGAAAAACTAGTTAAAACAAGGCCTGACCGATCTTCAGTCAAACCTTGTTTTTTATTTTTATGAGAAAATCCAAGATTCGTAAATCTGATTAGTCTTCTCTCTTCTTTCCAGCAAGCAAGCCGTAGCCACTCATTACTCCGAGGAGTCCCAGCGCTACTAGACTAGCATCTCTTGTCGCTCCCGTATTTGGCAGCTCTCTGCTTGTTTCTTCAACTTTTGCTGGTACTGCTGAAAGAGCTTGATCCCTTGTTTGTGAGACTTGCTCTTCTTTCGTTCCTACTTCGACAATTTCTGGAAGAGCTTCCTTGAGAACCTCAGTAGAATTAAGGGTGCGTTTGCCTTGAGCATCAACTTCTACAAAGCGACGAACTTGGCCTTCAACTCCTGCTTGAACTAGCTGGCGTTGTCCTTTGAGAAGGGCTGCATTTGGTCGTTCCTGACGTTCGAAGGCAACTGTAGCCTCTTCAATTTCTAGTTTCGGAATTTCTAAAACTAGGTCTTTTACTCCCTCAGCCGGTTGGTTGCTTGATAGAACTTTTGTTCCAACTTCGGTAATTTCTGGGATAGCTTCCTTAAGAACTTCAGTTGAACGAAGGGTACGTTTTCCTTGGGCATCTACTTCTACTAGACGACGAATTTGTCCTTCCTCTCCTTTTTGGACAAGTTGACGTTGACCTTTCAGAAGTTCTGGAGTCTCACGTTCTTGGCGTTCGAAGGCTGTTGTTTCTGTTTCAATAACCAGTTCAGGCAATGCCTCTACTGTTGGGGCTACTTCACTTGGATCCATGCTTCCAACGTGGTGACTTTCTTCTGCAGGAGCTAGTTTCTTATTCAGCTTTTCTTTCATATCCGCAAATGCTTGAGGAGTTGGTGTTTGAGAAGACAATAGAGCTTCAGCTTGGGCAATCAACTCAGCTTGAGAATCTTTTTTACGGACGGATTCGAACAAGCCTTCCAATTCTTCTCTAGCAGTTTGATAACGTTGATTGCCGTCCAAGTCTGCACCTGCTTGTTTCAATTCATTCAAGGCTTTGTTGACTTCTTCTTGACTAGCATTGTGGTTTTCTGCTACAGCTTTCGCAGCATTGAGCTTCTCTACTAACGCTCCTTGTTTGTCCTCACTTGAGAAGGTATAGGCAAGGGTTGACTGACGGCCTTGGGCAGCAGTAATTTCTTGCTTGAGGTACTCATCGTTGACAGCTGCTTTTGGAGAAACCAAGACATCAAACTCAGCTGTATGCCCCTTGTAATGCAGGGTCAAGGTCTGACGACCAGTCTTTTGAGCATCATAGCCCGTAATTTCAACACCTTTATCAGTAAAACTGTGAGTCTCTTCTGTCTCATCATCATAGAGAACGCCGAAGCGACCTTCTGCAAGATCCAGTTGATCTCCTACTAGATAATCCGTTTTCGGTTTCTGAGTAATGTACAAACCTGCTACTTCTTTCGGCTTCCCTTCATCTTGACCAGTCACTTGTACATTTAAGTCACCAGTAACTGGAAGTCCAAGGTAGCTGACTGTGAGCTTCTGTTCCCCTTTTTGATGAGCGTCGTATCCAGATACCGTCACACCTGAGTGAGTAAGGTTAATCAGCTCGTCGTCTTGTCCCCCTTCGTATTGAACACGGAGTGTACCGCCTCTAAGGTCAAGTTTTTCTCCTTCTTTATAAACTGTCTTCTTAGGTCCTTTTTCAAGACTGACAGATTTAATTTTTCTTTCATCCTGTGGAATCACTACAGCCAAGGTGTTACTGATTTCTTTGCCAGGTAGTTGGGTACGATAGTAGAGGAGATTTGGTTGTTTGTCAAAGGCTAATGGTGCTGTTGCCATGTCTCCACCAGTTTCAGACTTCAATGTTGCAATTGGTGTTTGTGAATCCGCCTTGTCATAAACGGTGATGGTTGCACCTGCTGGAACATCAGAGAATCCTAGTTGAACTTGATGGTTTCCAAGTGAACGAGCCGCTACCTTAGCCATTGGAATATTTTGACTTTCTGTGTCCAGGGTTTCGTACATCTTCCAGTTGTAGATACGAATAGCCTTCCAAGGTGTTCCGTTATCAGATGTAATGACATGCAAACGCCAGTCTTGGGCAGTGATTGGTTTATCAAGAGTGATATCTGTAACGTGCGCTTTATTACCACGGACTTCCTTAGCTAGTTTCCACTCGCCATCAGTATCCTTGTAATAAAGATCAAAGTCCTTGGTGTTCATCAAACCATCGTTAACAGACTCACCGCCAGCTCCCGCATGATCCATCACCCATCTAACAACACGACGTGGTTGGGTCAAACGAATATCGACACTACCGCTCAATTGTCCTGAAGACCACTTGTCTGATAGACTGGTAATGGTACCGTTCAACATGCCTTCGATGCCTTCACCGCCTTCAGTATTTGGGAAAGTGCTACCGATTACCTTTGCACCTGGAACAATATTTTCAGCCAAAGGTCTTGGGAGAGTTGTATCCTGAACCGTCATGCCCCAGTTAAAGGATGTCGTCGCAGCTTCAGAACGGAGGCCATTTTTACCAACTACAACGACTTTCAATTCTTGAGTCGTACCAGTCGCATTAGCAGAACGGCTAACTTTTGGCAAGTAGATGGTGGAAGCAGATGAACCCGTCAACAAACGCCAGTTATCCCCGTCTTTTTCATAGACTTCATAGAAATCCGCATCTTGGTTACCCGAAAATTGAACTACTGCTTCAGCTTCTTGGGCATTCTTAAGAGATTGTTTCACCACAGAGAGACCTGTCGGTGCTTGTGGCGCTTGGTGATTGTCCGAAATTGTCAATTGACCAAGGTTAAATTGATAATCTTTTACAGCTCCCTCATGTTCGAAGAAGAGTTTAACTGCATAGATGGTTTTACCTGCTAGTGAGCTAAGGTCAATTTCTTCATTTGTCCAGTCGTCAGAAAGAGTCAGTTCTTTCCATGCCTCTGCGTCCTCAAATTTGTAGTCTGGAGTTGTAGAGAAGGCCATATAAACTTTCGAGCCTTTTCCTCCCTTGTGGGCAACCCGAAGTTTGGTTTTCTCCGTTACTTCTAGTTTAGTAGAATACAAATTCACATCTTGGTCTGTCTTACCAGCTACATCACCTGAGAATTTAAGGGAGTTACCACCATTGTAAGCATCTGTAAAGTCATATTCTGCACGGAGTTTGTCTCCCGTTGAAGTCTGCCACCAGCGCCATGTTGGCAGGACACCTGAAACAGAACGGTAGTTCCACTCAGAATCCTTAGAAACTTTGCCGTCTACAAACCACTTTCTACCATGACCTGTATTGAAAGAGGTAGTGAAGGTGCGTCCTACTGCTGGTGTGCGGTCCGCAACTAAATTAGCAATTCCATACCACTCTTTATCAGCAGGTTTTTGAGCTGTCGGATCTCCTTGGTAACCTGTGAAGAAGATATCTTCGTTCTTGTGGTAATCTTCACCTGTTTTTCCTAGACTGGTAATTGTATCTGGTGCAAAGAGTCCAAGTGACAAACGCAACTTGCCTTTTTCGTCTAAGAGGGCATCCCATTTGACTTTGGTCTTATAAGAACCACCTTGTTGCAATTCTAGGCCTGCAAAGACATCATATTGGCTACGTTCTAGCCATTTAGCCATCTCTACGGAGTGGTCATTCTTTTCCTTGTTCCAGTTGAAGTTGGCAAAGAATTGATCGGCAGGGACCTTGTCACCTTCTTTTTGCATAAACTGGTAGTTGTAATCGCCTAGACCATCTTCGTGGTAACGACCGTATTTGTAGGTCATGGCATCGTACCAAGCATACTTGATTGGGTGGTTGACTTTGGTTGCGTATTCTTTTGTATAGAGCATGAATTGGCGCATTTTTTCACCAAGAGGTTCTACCAATTCACCTGTTGTTTCCTGGTTGATGAAATACCCGTCAAAGCCGTAGTACTTAGCGAGATCAACGAGTTTTCGTGCGATAGGGAAGGTGCCATCTTCATCTTGTTTCAAGGCAGCGGCAAATTTCTCTTGGTCGGCAATGCTGTTTGACCAGTTGAAAAAGAGTGTTCCATAAACGGGAACTCCGTTGCGGTGGCCTGCATCAATGACATCGGGAGTTGGAACTAGACCTTCCCAGAAGACCATTGAATCCAAGTATTGCCAGTAGTCAAAAGCATAGGCCTTGAATTCCTCACCACCGACAGAAGCGTGGTCTTTAGCTTTCGAGTTGGTATTTGCTAGAGCTTGAACCTTGGCTCTTCTGCTTGCTTTTTCATTAACCAACTGACCTCTATGGCGCTTGGCGAGTTCAACTGAGGAACGGTTGATGGAATCATCCTCACGCGCACCCGGTTCCCATTTCAACAAATCTTCCCAAGTATCAAATTTGATTTCTTTTGGTCGGAGACTCTTTTCTTCATTTTTAGGAACGTCTGCTAGAGTCGGTTTGTCGGCTTTCTTCTCAGCTACTTGAGGAGCTTCCTCTGGTTTGACTTCTTCTTTTTCAGTTGGTTGAGCAGGTTTTTCAGTTTTATCTGTCAGAGCTGGCTTCGCTTCTTCTTTTTCATTAACCAGATCCGTTATTGCTGGAGTGTTTTCTGAAATTGGTTGCTCAGCTACTTTGTTTTCAGTTTCCTTCAGCTTCTTATCCTCAGCCGAGGTATCTGCATCTGCATTTTCACCTGCACCTGAATTCTGTGCTGAAGTGTTGGCAATAGACTCAGGAACAGCAACCTGTTCGGCAAGAACTGGACTCGCAAATAGAGCTGATCCAATCATCAAGGAACAAGCCCCAATCGACAGCTTACGAATACTGTAACGGCAACGTTTTTCAAAAAATAGATCTTTCATCTTATCCTCCTAATAGAACAAAAAAAGTAACTGTTCCCACAATCAATCATCAGAACAGAATTATCTTCATTCTACCTTATGTGAAAGCGTTGTCAATCCGTTTGATAAAAAAACTATAACTAGGATAAGAAACAGTTTAATTTGGATATAATCCTTGCAGACATTTATACTTGAGGTAAGAACTCTATTTAAGGAAAAAATTTAAAAAAGTTAGCGATTTCTTACTAAAATAACAGAAAAACACTTGTGGGATTTCCTATTATCCTTTAAAATAGAATAGGAGAAATTCCGTTATTATTTTTCGGAGGAAAAAGAAATGTCCATTAATTGGCAGGAAATTTTATTTCACTTTTTAGGAGGTCTAGGACTGTTTTTATACAGTATTAAAACCATGGGAGACGGTTTGCAACAAGCTGCTGGAGATCGCCTTCGTTTTTACATTGACAAGTACACTAGCAATCCCTTTTTAGGTGTTCTAGTCGGGATCGTCGTAACTGCTCTCATTCAGTCAAGTACAGGGGTGACAGTTATCACGGTTGGGCTGGTCAGCGCTAGTCTTCTAACTCTTAGACAGGCTATCGGAATTATCATGGGAGCCAATATTGGAACCACTGTTACTTCCTTTATCATCGGTTTCAAGCTGGGCGAATACGCTTTACCCTTGATTTTCCTTGGAACCATGTTCCTCTTCTTTACAAAAAATCGAACAGCAAACAATATCGGGCGCATCCTGTTTGGTGTCGGGGGAATCTTCTACGCCCTCAACCTCATCAGTGCCGGTATGAGCCCGCTTAAAGATTTACCACAATTCAAGGAATATATGGTAACCTTGGGACAAAATCCTATTTTAGGAGTGGTAGCTGGTGCAGTGATTACCGTCCTCATCCAGGCATCTTCTGCAACTATCGGGATTCTACAAGGTCTCTATGCAGGTGGATTCCTTGACCTTAAAGGTTCACTACCAGTTCTCTTCGGGGATAATATAGGGACAACCCTAACCGTTATCATTGCCGCAGCTGGAGCCAATGTCTCTGCAAAGCGCGTTGCAGCAACCCACGTTACCTTTAACGTTCTAGGAACTATTCTTTGCTTGATTTTGTTAGGCCCCTTCACTGCTATGATTGAGTACTTCCAAGCACTCCTTCACCTCTCACCTGAGATGACGATCGCCTTCTCTCACGGTGCCTTTAACGTAAGTAACACCATTGTACAATTTCCATTCATCGGAGCCTTGGCCTACTTTGTAACCAAGCTCATCCCTGGTGAAGACGAGGTTGTCAAGTACGAGCCCCTTTATCTCGACGAACAACTTATCCAACAATCTCCTTCTATTGCTCTAGGAAATGCCAAAAAAGAACTTTTACACTTAGGGAACTATGCAGCCAAAGCTTTTGACCTTTCTTATAACTATATCATCGGTTTGGATGAAAAGGTAGCTGAAAAAGGGCACAAGACAGAGGAAGCCATCAACACCATTGATGAAAAACTCACTCGTTACCTCATCAGACTTTCAAGCGAATCCTTGAGCCAAAAGGAAAGCGAAGTGTTGACTAACATCCTTGATTCATCTCGTGATTTGGAACGGATTGGGGACCACGCAGAAGGCTTGCTCAACCTAACAGACTACCTCCAACGCAAGGATGTTCATTTCTCTGAAGCAGCTTTGGAGGAATTAGCTGAGATTTATGAAGCAACAACTGCATTTATCAAAGATGCCCTTGATAGTGTGGAAAACAATGATATCGAAAAAGCTCAGAGTCTGATTGAACGCCATAAAGAAATCAACAATATGGAACGCGTTCTCAGAAAGACCCACATCAAACGCCTTAACAAGGGTGAGTGTTCTACACAAGCTGGAGTCAACTTTATCGACATCATTTCCCACTACACTCGTGTGTCTGACCATGCTATGAACCTAGCTGAAAAGGTCATCGCTGAACAGATTTAATGGGTAAGAAGCTATCCTGAATGGGATGGCTTTTTTCGTCTCCTCATTAAGAATTTCTTTTGGAGCATATAAAAAATACTTTGATTCACAATGGAATCAAAGCATCTTAAAGAGTTCACCAAACATGATAGCAGAAACTGCAGTGCCCCTGTACTTGGCTTCTTCTCTTTTGATAAAGCGAGCCAAGTTAATCAATTCAGGTGCTGGATGTTTGGGATTTTTGAACAGCTCACGATTGACAAGTCCTGAGAGTCGGACCGCTAGTAATTGCTCATTTGTAGTAGGTAGTTTTTTAGCAGTCTCTAGGAGAGCAGCAACTAAATCTTCACTCAAACCCTGACGAGCATGATTGTAGAGGTCTTTTATTAAGCTTTCTAGATTTGCTTCCGCCATTCCGAACACCTCTCATGCTTAATAATTTTTAATCAAATCAACCGTTGAACGGTCCAATTTTTTCACCAAGGCTTGCAAGAAAGCTTGGGCTTCTAGGAAGTCATCCATAGCGTAGAGAGTTTGGTGAGAATGGATATAACGAGCGCAGACACCGATAGTTGTAGATGGGACACCACCATTTTTCAGATGAGCTGCTCCAGCGTCTGTTCCACCTTTTCCACAATAGTATTGGTACTTGATGCCAGCTTCTTCAGCCGTTGTCAAAAGGAAATCCTTCATCCCTGGGAGGAGCAAGTGACCTGGATCATGGAAACGAATCAAGGTTCCATCCCCAATCTTGCCTTGGCCACCATAGACGTCACCTGCTGGTGAGCAGTCAACTGCCAGAAAGACTTCTGGATCAAACTTGGTTGTAGAGGTATGAGCACCACGAAGACCAACTTCTTCTTGGACGTTAGAACCAAGATAGAGTTCATTTCCGAGTTTTTGGCCTGATAAAGCTTCAGCTAGCTCGCTTACCATGAGGACACCGTAGCGGTTGTCCCAAGCTTTTGAGATGATATTTTTTTCATTGGCTGTCAAGATAGCGGAACTATCAGGGACAATCGTGTCACCAGGACGGATACCAAAGCTTTCTGCCTCAGCCTTATCCACAAAACCACCATCAAAAATGATATCTGAAATAGCTGGCATGGTTGGTCCACCTGTTCCACGAGTCAAATGTGGAGGAACAGAACCTGAGATCACGGGAATTTCACGACCGTCACGAGTAAAGAGTTTAAAGCGTTGGCTGCTGACCACCATAGGATTCCAGCCACCGATTTCAACCACACGGAAGGTTCCATCTGGCTTAATCTCGCTGACCATAAAACCAACTTCATCCATGTGAGAAGCGACCAAAACACGCGGCGCATCGGCAGCTTCTGAATGCTTGATACCGAAAATACCACCCAAGCCATCTGTCACTACTTCATCCACGTGCGGTGTCAACTTTTCACGAAGATAGGCACGAACAGGCGCTTCATGACCTGAGATCGCAGCAAGTTCTGTTACTTCTTTGATTTTTGAAAATAATGTTGTCATCTCAGTTCCTTCTTTCTG
>CAJPRB010000061.1:0-9553 GCA_905372925.1 uncultured Streptococcus sp. | reverse complement strand
TGTTGATTTTATTCTCAGACAAAGCACGTGTTGCAGTAGCAGTTACCCCGATATGACTCTTCATCTTTTCTCCGACAATCATAATGATTGAAAGGTCATGTTCGATCTCAGCATGGTCCACTTCAGCCTTTTGAACGAGTTGACGCAGAATTTCTTCTTCTTTGATAGGAGTCAATTCACGGGAGCGGAGGATGATTGAAAGATCGTCGATACCTGTAGGCATGTGCTCCCAACCGATATTGAGGTCCTCAAGGATTTGAAGAACCTTGCGACCAAACCCGACTTCGCGGTTCATGAGGTATTTAGACATGTTGATGCTGACAAAGCCAGAATCACCAGCGATTCCAACGACTGGGAATTTATCACTGCTATGCTTTAGAACGATACGAGTACCCGGATGGTCAGGGTTGTTGGTATTTTTGATAACCAGAGGGATTTTTCCTCGGTAGGCAGGAAGAAGGGCTTCGTCATGAAGGACTGAAAATCCAGCATATGCCAACTCACGCATTTCACGGTAGGTCAATTCAGGGATAGAATGAGGCTGGTGAATGATACCTGGATGGGCAGCAAAGATACCATCGACATCTGTAAAGTTTTCGTAGAGGTCGGCTTTGACACCGGCAGCGATGATGGAACCAGTTATGTCGGATCCACCACGGGAGAAGGTACAGATTTGATTTTCCTTAGTCACACCAAAGAAACCTGGGATGACAAGGACTTCGTTGCTGTCAGCCAAGCCTTCAATCTTGTCATAGCTAGATGGAATGATGCGAGCATTTCCAGGTTCGCTTGTTACGATAATTCCCGCTTCTCTAGGGTGAACATAGCGCGCATCGATGCCGTTTTGGTTAAAGTAAGCTGCGATAAGTTTGGCATTGTTGTTTTCTCCAGCTGCTAGGAAGGTGTCATAGAGAAAGTCATTTTCCTCAATAGGAAGAGTCGCTAAGGCACGGATGCTTTTAGAAATTTTTTCTAGAACTGATGGTTTTAAGCCTAGTTCGCTCACCATAGCCGCATAGCGATCGATGATCCAGTTTTGGCTCTTGCTGATATCATTTCCTGCTACATAATCACGATAGTATTTGATCAAGGCATCTGTAACCTTGGTATCATCAGCATTGCGTTTGCCGGGTGCAGAAACGACTACAAAACGGCGTTCTTTATCACTTTTAACGATGTTTAAAACTTTTTCTAACTGACCAGCAGAGGCAAGCGAGCTTCCGCCAAATTTTACAACCTTCATAGGGACTCCTCAAGTAAGTATTTTATACGATTATAGCAGAAAGAGGGGCTTTTTTCAATGAAGAGAATAGTATAGTCTTTAGGATAAAGTGAGCGTTTTGATCAGCCGAGACACTTTCGATTGGTTTTCTCTTGCCTCTTTATCTAAAAAAAGGTATACTTTGACAATGAAATAATTTTATCACCTTATAAAAGGAGAAGCTATGAATCATATCCTATATCAGATCCTAGATGATCTTGCTATCATTACTTTGAATCGTCCCGAAGTGGCAAATGGTTTCCATATCCCAATGTGTGAGGAGATTTTAGAAGCTTTAACCTTAGCAGAACAGGATCAAGCTGTTCAGTTTATCTTGATTAACGCGAATGGGAAGGTCTTTTCAGTTGGGGGAGATTTGGTTGAGATGAAGCGTGCAGTGGATGAGGATGACATTCCTTCTTTGAATAAGATTGCAGAATTAGTCAATACAATTTCATATAAAATCAAGCAAATTCCTAAACCTGTCTTGATGGAGGTAGATGGAGCGGTTGCTGGCGCTGCAGCCAATATGGCAGTGGCAGTCGATTTTTGTTTGGCGACTGACAAGGCAAAATTCATCCAAGCCTTTGTCGGAGTTGGCTTGGCGCCAGACGCTGGTGGGATTCATCTCTTGAGTCGTAGTATCGGGGTAACACGAGCTGCGCAACTTGCCATGACAGGAGAAGCTTTGACTGCGGAAAAAGCACTGGAATGGGGCGTGGTATACCGTGTCTGCGAGGCAGATAAGCTAGAAAAGACAAGAGAGCAAGTTCTGAAGAAATTAAGACGAGGCTCAGCAAACTCATACGCAGCCATTAAAAAGTTGGTTTGGGAAAGCCAATTTAAGGATTGGCAGAATTATGCTGAACTGGAATTGAAACTGCAAGAATCTTTGTCTTTGACTGAAGATTTTAAAGAAGGAGTCCGAGCTCATTCTGAAAGAAGGCGACCAAAATTTTCAGGAAAATAAAAAAATACTTGCGCAATTCTTTGAAGTTTGATATACTTTTTTTGTCAAATGTTTTGAATACAAAAGTTTTTTTGAGAAGGAGGGAATACTTTGGACTACCAACAAGTGAATGAGTATTTAACATCTATTTTTAATAATGTCCTTGTGATTGAGGAGGTTAGCTTACGAGGTAGTCGTTTCAAAGACATCTCCATCAAAGAAATGCACACGATTGATGTGATTGGCAAGTTCCCAGAGGCGACACCAAGTAAGGTTTCTAAAGAACTGATGGTAACTCTAGGAACTGTTACGACCAGCTTGAATAATCTCGAAAGAAAAGGTTATGTTGAGCGCATTCGTTCTGATCAGGATCGTCGTGTGGTCTACCTGCATTTGACAAAGAAAGGTCGTTTGGTTCACCGCCTTCATAAACGTTTCCACAAGGCCATGGTCGAGAAAATTATCGATGGTATGAGTTCTGAAGAAATAGAAGTGATGGGCAGGGGCTTGACTAATCTTTATCAATTTTTGGAGGATTTGAAATAATGGCTTTTGCAAAAATAAGCCAGGTTGCTCATTATGTTCCAGAGCAAGTGGTCACTAATCAAGACTTGGCCCAAATTATGGATACAAGCGATGAGTGGATTTCAAGTCGTACAGGAATTAAACAAAGACATATTTCAAAAACGGAGTCAACGAGTGATTTGGCGACAGAAGTTGCCAAAAGCTTACTGGCTAAGGCGAGCATAAAAGCTGAGCAGATCGATTTTATCATTGTAGCAACGATCACACCTGACTCAATGATGCCCTCTACAGCAGCGCGAGTTCAGGCCAATATTGGTGCTAACAGAGCCTTTGCTTTTGATCTCACAGCTGCCTGCAGTGGCTTTATTTTTGCACTTTCAACTGCTGAGAAGTTTCTGACATCTGGACAGTTCAAAAAAGGGATTGTTATCGGTGCTGAAACCTTGTCCAAGGCAGTTGATTGGTCAGATCGATCGACTGCTGTGCTCTTTGGGGACGGTGCTGGTGGAGTTCTCTTGGAAACAAGTGACAACCGCCACTTCCTTTCAGAGAGTATACACAGCGATGGTGCTCGAAGCGAGTGCTTAACTTATGGGCAAACGACCTTGACTTCCCCCTTCTCTAATCAAGAAGCAGTTCCTGCATTTTTGAAGATGGATGGGCGAGCAGTTTTTGATTTTGCGATTCGAGATGTTGCTAGGTCAATCAAGCAGACTATTGACGAAGGTCCAGTAGGGGCATCTGATTTGGACTATCTCTTGCTTCATCAAGCCAATATCCGCATATTGGATAAGATGGCTAAAAAAATCGGTGTTGACCGAGACAAACTTCCAGCCAATATGATGGAGTATGGGAATACCAGTGCGGCTAGCATCCCGATTTTACTATCAGAGTGTGTGGATCAGGGGTTGATCCGTGTAGACGGCAGCCAGACGATTCTTTTATCAGGCTTCGGTGGAGGCTTGACATGGGGCACACTCATTCTTACAATCTAGGTAATCATGTGGTAAACACATAGTTATAAATTTTTTATATTTTAAAGGAGTCCTATCATGGCAGTATTTGAAAAAGTACAAGAAATTATCGTTGAAGAACTTGGGAAAGACGCATCAGAAGTAACACTTGAATCTACTTTTGATGATTTGGATGCAGATTCATTGGACTTGTTCCAAGTAATCTCTGAAATCGAAGATGCTTTCGATATCCAAATCGAAGCAGAAGATAACTTGAAAACAGTTGGTGACTTGGTTGCCTACGTTGAAGAACAAACAAAATAATTAACATATTACTAGAAGGAGTAGGGGAAACCCACTCCCTCTTGTTTAGGTAATAGTTTGAGACTCAAATGATAAACTCATCGAACTATTACGTAAGCAAGGAATGATGGAGGCACTATGAAAACACGTATTACAGAATTATTGAACATTGATTATCCTATCTTTCAAGGAGGAATGGCCTGGGTTGCGGATGGTGACTTGGCTGGTGCAGTATCAAAAGCTGGTGGTCTAGGGATCATCGGTGGTGGGAATGCACCTAAAGAGGTCGTAAAGGCTAATATCGATAAAATCAAATCGCTTACGGACAAACCTTTTGGTGTCAACATCATGCTTTTGTCACCTTTTGTAGAAGACATCGTTGATCTCGTGATTGAAGAAGGGGTCAAGGTGGTTACAACTGG
This sequence comes from uncultured Streptococcus sp., assembly GCA_905372925.1. Classification (GTDB taxonomy): domain Bacteria; phylum Bacillota; class Bacilli; order Lactobacillales; family Streptococcaceae; genus Streptococcus. The sequence goes on along the minus strand of CAJPRB010000061.1, from coordinate 5,140 downwards.
TGCAGGAAATCCAAGTAAATACATGAATCGTTTCCATGATGCAGGAATTACAGTTATTCCTGTTGTTCCAAGTGTTGCTTTGGCAAAACGCATGGAAAAAATTGGTGCAGATGCAGTTATTGCAGAAGGAATGGAAGCCGGTGGGCATATTGGTAAATTAACAACTATGACCTTGGTTCGCCAAGTTGCTGCAGCTGTTTCAATTCCAGTTATCGCAGCTGGAGGAATTGCGGACGGTGAAGGTGTCGCTGCAGGCTTTATGCTTGGTGCTGAGGCTGTTCAAGTTGGTACGCGTTTCGTAGTCGCTAAGGAATCAAACGCTCATCCAAACTACAAGGAAAAAATCCTCAAAGCGCGCGATATTGATACAACTATTTCAGCTCAACATTTTGGTCATGCCGTTCGTGCCATTAAAAACCAGTTGACACGTGACTTTGAGCAGGCTGAAAAAGATGCCTTTAAACAAGAAAATCCAGATTTAGAAATCTTTGAACAAATGGGAGCTGGTGCTCTAGCTAAAGCCGTTGTTCATGGAGATGTAGAAGGTGGATCTGTCATGGCAGGTCAGATTGCTGGTTTGGTTTCTAAAGAGGAAACTGTCGAAGAAATCCTAAAAGATCTATATTATGGCGCAGCCAAAAAAATTCAAGAAGAAGCCTCTCGTTGGGCAGGAGTTGTAAGAAATGACTAAAACAGCCTTTCTATTTGCGGGTCAAGGTGCTCAGTATCTAGGAATGGGGCGTGATCTCTATGATCGCTACCCTATCGTCAAGGAAACAATTGACCAAGCCAGTCAGGTTTTGGGTTATGACCTTCGTGACTTGATTGATAAGGAAGACACTAAGTTAAACCAGACTCGCTATACGCAGCCAGCTATTTTAGCGACTTCGGTTGCTATTTACCGACTATTGAAAGAAAAGGGCTACCAGCCAGATATGGTAGCAGGATTGTCTCTTGGGGAATATTCTGCTCTTGTAGCAAGTGGGGCCTTGGACTTTGAGGCTGCAGTTGCCTTGGTTGCTAAGCGTGGTGCTTATATGGAAGAGGCTGCACCTGCAGGCTCTGGGAAGATGGTTGCCGTTCTTAATACTCCAGTTGAAGTGATTGAGGAAGCTTGTGAAACAGCCTCTAAAGTTGGAGTAGTGACTCCAGCTAACTACAACACTCCAAGCCAAATCGTCATCGGTGGTGAGGTGGCTGCGGTTGACCGCGCAGTTGAACTCTTGCAGGAAGCAGGAGCAAAACGATTGATTCCTTTAAATGTATCTGGTCCTTTTCATACAGCACTTTTAGAGCCAGCCAGTCAGCAACTAGCTGGTGCTCTTGAGGAAGTGAGTTTCTCTGATTTTACTTGCCCACTAGTCGGCAAGACGGAAGCTGCTGTTATGGAAAAAGATCGAATCCAAGAGCTTTTGACGCGTCAGGTGAAAGAACCTGTTCGTTTTTATGAAAGTATTGCTGTGATGCAGGATGCTGGGGTAACCAACTTTATTGAAATTGGTCCTGGTAAGGTCCTATCAGGCTTTGTCAAAAAAATCGATAAAACAGCTCAACTAGCTAACGTTGAAGATCAAGCAAGCTTGGATGCTTTGCTAGGAAACTAGTGATCCCTTCTCCCACAAAATACAACAGGAAACAGGAGAAATAGAATGCAACTTACAAACAAAAATGTCTTTGTAACAGGTTCAAGTCGTGGTATCGGACTTGCCATTGCTCACAAATTTGCCCAACTAGGCGCTAATGTAGTCTTGAATAGTCGCGGAGCAATCTCAAAAGAATTGCTGGCTGAGTTTTCAAACTACGACGTCAAAGTAGTACCGATCTCAGGTGATGTCTCAGACTTTGCAGATGCAAAACGCATGGTGGAACAAGCAATCGCAGAACTTGGTTCGGTTGATGTCTTGGTAAACAATGCTGGGATCACTCAAGATATGCTCATGCTCAAGATGACTGAAGAAGACTTTGAAAAAGTGCTTAAGATCAATCTGACAGGTGCCTTTAACATGACTCAAGCAGTCTTGAAACAGATGATTAAGGCGCGTGAAGGTGCGATTATCAACATGTCCAGTGTGGTTGGTCTGATGGGAAATATCGGACAAGCCAACTATGCGGCTTCTAAGGCTGGTTTGATTGGTTTTACCAAGTCAGTAGCACGTGAAGTTGCCAATCGTAATGTGCGCGTAAATGCTCTTGCACCAGGAATGATCGAGTCAGATATGACTGCTGTTTTATCTGATAAGGTCAAGGAAGCGACATTGGCACAAATCCCAATGAAACAGTTTGGTCAAGCAGATCATATCGCAGATGCTACAGTGTTCCTGGCCGGACAGGATTATTTGACTGGACAAGTTCTCGCTGTTGATGGCGGACTTAGCATGTAAAAAAATAAGGAAAGATATAGGTAAGACAGATGAAACTAAATCGAGTTGTAGTAACAGGTTACGGATTGACCTCTCCTATCGGAAATACTCCAGAAGAATTTTGGAACAGTTTGCAAACTGGAAAAATTGGAATTGGAGAAATCACTAAATTTGACCATAGCGAATTTGCTGTGCATAATGCGGCAGAAGTTCAAGATTTCCCATTTGATAAATACTTTGTCAAAAAAGATACCAACCGTTTTGATAACTATTCTTTGTATGCCTTGTATGCGGCTCAAGAAGCGGTGACAAATGCAAATCTTGATGTAGAAGCAATTGATAAGGATCGTTTTGGTGTCATCGTTGCTTCTGGTATTGGGGGAATTAAAGAAATTGAAGATCAAGTTATCCGCTTGCACGAAAAAGGTCCAAAACGTGTTAAACCAATGACACTTCCAAAAGCCTTGCCAAATATGGCTTCAGGAAATGTTGCAATGCGTTTCGGAGCAAACGGTATCTGTAAATCAATCAATACAGCCTGTGCCTCATCAAACGATGCCATTGGGGATGCCTTCCGTTCTATCAAGTTTGGTTTCCAAGATGTCATGTTAGTTGGTGGATCAGAATCATCTATCACTCCTTTTGCCATCGCTGGTTTCCAAGCTTTGACCGCCCTATCAACTACAGAGGATCCAACTCGTGCTTCTATCCCATTTGATAAAGATCGTAACGGATTTGTGATGGGAGAAGGTTCTGGAATGCTGGTTCTTGAGAGTCTTGAACACGCTGAAAAACGTGGGGCGACCATCTTGGCAGAAGTAGTCGGTTATGGAAATACCTGTGATGCTTACCACATGACTTCTCCACATCCAGAAGGCCAAGGCGCGATTAAGGCTATTAAACTGGCTTTGGAAGAAGCAGAAATTTCTCCAGAGCAAGTGGCTTATGTAAATGCCCATGGAACTTCAACTCCTGCTAATGAAAAAGGAGAAAGTGGTGCGATCGTAGCTGTTCTTGGTAAAGAAGTACCTGTATCTTCAACCAAGTCCTTTACAGGACACTTGCTTGGGGCTGCAGGAGCGGTAGAAGCAATCGCTACAATCGAAGCCATGCGTCATAACTATGTACCAATGACAGCTGGAACAAGTGAGTTATCAGACTATATCGAAGCGAATGTCGTTTATGGACAAGGCTTGGAGCAAGAAATTCCTTATGCCATTTCAAACACTTTTGGTTTTGGTGGACATAATGCGGTTCTTGCTTTCAAACGTTGGGAGGACTAGATGAATATCAATGAAATTAAAGACTTGATGGCTCAGTTTGACCAATCAAGCCTGCGTGAATTTTCTTATAAAAATGGAGCGGACGAATTGCAATTCAGTAAGAATGAAGCAAGGATGGCTTCTGAGGCGCCAACTCAAGTTGTTCCAGCGCCAACTTCAGTAGCTGCAAGTCCAGTAGTTTCTGCCCCTTCAACTCCAGTAGAGAGTTCTGTGGAAGAAGCACCAGCACCAGCTGAAACGACGGTTGCTCCAGAGGGGGATGTTGTTGAGAGCCCACTTGTAGGGGTGGCTTACTTGGCTGCTGGACCAGATAAACCTGCTTTTGTCACAGTCGGAGACAGTGTCAAAAAAGGTCAAACTTTGGTGATCATCGAAGCCATGAAGGTCATGAATGAAATTCCTGCACCTAAGGATGGTGTGGTGACAGAAATTCTCGTTTCAAATGAAGAAATGGTTGAGTTCGGTAAAGGATTGGTACGTATCAAATGATCGATATTCAAGGAATCAAAGAAGCTCTACCCCATCGCTACCCCATGCTCCTAGTGGACCGTGTCTTGGAAGTGAGCGAGGATACCATTGTTGCCCTTAAAAATGTCACCATCAACGAACCTTTCTTCAATGGTCATTTTCCACAATACCCAGTCATGCCAGGTGTTCTTATCATGGAAGCCTTGGCACAGACTGCTGGTGTTTTGGAATTGTCCAAGCCTGAAAATAAAGGGAAATTGGTCTTCTACGCTGGCATGGACAAGGTTAAGTTCAAGAAGCAAGTTGTACCAGGTGACCAATTAGTCATGACGGCTACTTTTGTTAAACGTCGTGGTACGATTGCTGTGGTTGAAGCAAAGGCTGAAGTAGATGGCAAGCTTGCAGCGAGTGGTACTCTTACCTTTGCAATTGGAAACTAAGGAGGTTCTCCATGTTTCGTAAAATTTTGATTGCCAACCGTGGTGAGATTGCGGTCCGCATTATTCGAGCTGCACGTGAATTGGGCATTGCGACTGTAGCAGTTTATTCAACTGCTGATAAGGAAGCTCTTCACACACTCCTAGCGGATGAAGCTATCTGTATCGGACCTGGTAAGGCGACAGAATCTTATCTCAATATCAATGCAATTTTATCTGCTGCAGTCTTGACAGAAGCAGAAGCCATCCACCCAGGTTTTGGTTTTCTTAGTGAGAATTCCAAGTTTGCCACTATGTGTGATGAAGTAGGGATTAAGTTCATCGGTCCTTCTGGGGCTGTAATGGATACCATGGGAGATAAGATCAATGCGCGTGAGCAAATGATCAAGGCTGGGGTTCCAGTTATCCCAGGATCTGATGGTGAAGTTCACACGGCTGAAGAGGCACTTGCAGTTGCAGAAAAGATTGGCTACCCAGTTATGCTCAAGGCATCGGCAGGTGGTGGTGGAAAAGGGATTCGTAAGGTTGAAAAGGCAGAAGACTTGGTCGCAGCCTTTGAGACAGCATCCAGTGAAGCCAAGGCCAATTTTGG
>CAJPRB010000060.1:0-9597 GCA_905372925.1 uncultured Streptococcus sp. | reverse complement strand
TCTTGAGCATATAGCCTTTGGCACCAGCATTCAAGACTGGCATGATTTTTTCATTATCCAAGTAAGATGTGACAATCAAGATCTTGGCTTCAGGCCACTCTTTGAGGATGGCCAAGGTCGCGTCAATCCCATTCATCTCAGGCATGACAATATCCATGACAATGACATCTGGGCGCAATTTCAAAGCCAAATCAATGCCTTGAGACCCGTTTGCCGCCTCGCCCACAACTTCTACATCGTCTTGGAGGTCAAAATAGCTTTTCAAGCCCAATCGGACCATTTCATGGTCATCTACCAGTAAAATTTTCATCTCTACTCCTTTATGATTCCTTGTCTAGCAGGGGAATACGGATATCAACCGCCAGTCCTTGTTTGGGAGCTGTCAAGAGTTGAATCGTTCCTGCCATATCTTCAACCCGCTCCTTGATATTTCGAAGTCCATAACTCAAGTCGTCTAAACTCCCTAACTGGAAACCAATCCCGTTGTCCACCACCTTCAGCTGCAATTCAACATCTGTCTGATAGAGGTAGACATCTAGGCAAGATGCCTGGGCATGGCGTAGGGTATTGCTGATCAACTCCTGCAAAATACGGAAGATATGTTCTTCAATCTTCTTAGGCAATTTAGACACGTTTTGCTTGAGACTAACCTTGAGATCGCTCTTGTCCTCAAGCTCTTTTAAGAGGATTTGAATCCCCTCAATCAAACTCTTCTCTTCCAACTCAACTGGTCGCAAATGCAAGAGCAAAACCCGCAGATCTTTCTGGGCTGTTTCTAGGATGGCTGCGACACTTTGCAACTGGGTCTGCATCTTTTCTCTATCAAGCTTCAAAGCCTGCTGGCTGACACCTGATAAAATCATATGGGCCGCAAACAACTCCTGACTAACCGTATCGTGTAAGTCACGTGCAATCCGCTTCCGTTCTTTCTCGATGATTGCTTCTTCCTTGACCAGGCCTTGATTTTCAGCCTTTTGAACAGCCTCAGTCAAGAGATTGAGCTTGCCAGACAAGGACTTAAAACTGGCATCCAAATCTGGATCTGCAAAGGGAATCACCTCTTTTCCTGCTAGCAGTCGCTTGAGATTGATCTGCATTTTTCTGCGAGAGACTTCTTCTATCACGCGCCAAAAGAGGACAAAAAAGAAGGTCATGGAAAGGCTAAAGACCAAGATCAAGAAGATGAGTTTCTCTGTTTTCTCGATATCTTGTAGCAAATAGGACCAATCCAGTTCAAAAATATCAAGTAAACTATTAGCCAAAAAGAGGATAAAGAGGAAAGAAGTCAGACCGATTAATAGGTACGATTGCTTTTTCATCCTCTGACCACCTCCACATCACCAACCATACTGGTTAGGAAAATTTTGACGCTCTTGTTACTCTTGAGGTAATCTCTGGTTTCCTGATGATAGTGTTCATTGCGAAGGGCTCGCTTAGATTGATGGAGGAAAGTTAGATCTCCATAGAGGCAGTTGACACTGAGGCTGATTTCCACATCTACAGGTACGATAATCCTAGTCGTTCCGATCATCTTTCTAAGGATAATGACATTGTCATGATTGGTTAGGATAACTCTTTCTAGATGAATGGTGTCCTTACCCATCAGGCGAAAGAGGTTGATATCGTCAAACTGGCAGGTCTGGTGACTAGAGAAATGGTGGAGATTGCCAAACCAAGGATTGCGTTCATTTTTAACCGTCACCACCTCTTCAAAGACCAAATCCGTCTCCTCTCTTTCTTGATTCATCATTGGATAAAGGAGAAAGAGACTATAGATCACCGCTACAAAGATAGCTAAAATCACAAAGGGATTGAGCATGACAATGAAAAAGAAAAGAATGGTGGCCACAAGGAGAAGAAAGTTATTGCCCTCTTTGCCTGCATAATAGCGTATCAGGAGAAGAAAGAGGAATAGAATCAGTAGAAAACGCGAAAAATGCTCTGATACCATCAAAATCAGAGCTCCCGTCAATAGACAGGCTTCAATAAATAAAAAGATTTGAAATTTTTTCATAGACGCATCCTCTCCCTTCTATTTTATCACAATTCAAAAAAGTCACCTCGGTCTGAGGATGGAAAAAGACAATAGGGCAGAAATCGCTCGTAGAAGCTAGGCTCTTTCAGCCTACTACAGTTGACAAAGAGATACAAAAAAGGGCGGGCTTCTCGTCCCGACCTCTCTACATCTGATCTTTTGCTTCTTTTAGTTTGCCGTAAAGAATATAGTCTACGCTTTGCAGATCCGCTATGGTGGCACAATTAAGGGCACACATAATCAAACGCAGATCTTCTTTCCAGATTTGGACAATACCAATCACTTCCTCGACTGTGTAGGTTTCAACCAATTCCAGAACGGTACGTGACAGTCCTACAGCCTTGGCACCAAAGACCAAGCACTTAATCATATCTAGTGGATGACGAACCCCACCGCTGACCAAGAGATCGACCTTATCTTTCCAGTCTTGGGCATTGAGAAGGGCTTGCATAGTGGACTGCCCCCATTGATTGAGGTAATCACGCTGACCACTGCGACGGTTTTCGATATAGGCAAAGCTGGTGCCACCACGACCCGATAGGTCAAAGGTTCGAACCCCTAGTTCATAGGCTCTCTCGATGGTCTTGGCATCCATACCAAAACCGACTTCTTTTAAAACAAGAGGAACAGGGATGCGCTTACTGTAATCTGCTAGATGCGATTGCCAGTTTCTAAACTTTCGTTCTCCTTCAGGCATGAGTAATTCTTGCATGACGTTGACATGCACTTGCAAAAGTAAAGGATTCATCGCTTCTACTGTCTGAAGTCCTAGTTCAACAGGCTTGTCCAATCCAATATTAGTACCAAGAAGGAGCTTTGGATGGCTAGTCTTGACAGAAAAAGAGTCATCTGTTGAATCCTTAAGGGCTGCACTATAAGAGCCCGTCACAAACAAAATCCCACATGCTTCTGCCACCTGAGCCAGTTTTTGATTGATTTCTCTCCCCTTATCGCTTCCTCCCGTCATGGCATTTATATAAAAAGGAAAGTCCCACTTTCGACCTGCAAACTCTGTAGACAAATCAATCTCATCCAGGTCATAAAGAGGCAGGGAAGAATGAATCAACTCCACCTCATCAAAGCTATTATAGGAACTTTTCTGCTCAAGGGCATAGCGGATGTGCTCGTCCTTACGATTTGTCGTCATGTCCTATCCTTTCTTGGTATAAGAGCTCAATCCCCAGATCGGCCCAGCGATTTTTTAAGGTTTCAGTTGATTGCTCATCAAAACTCAAGGCAATACCACAGTCACCACCACCAGCGCCACTGCTCTTGGCAACGGCCTGCAAACCTCGGCTGGCCATTTTTAACTCTCTGAGCGAAGGCGTGTAAATATCTGCGCTCAAGTCTTCTAAAAGCTGACTGGCTGTTTCCACCTGCTCGATGATTTTTTCTGCTTTCCCCTGCTCCAAGGCTTCTACCAAAGCAGATACCGTTGCTTTTGAGGAACTTAAAAAATTCTGGTCTATGTTTTGCTTGATTTGCTTGACCATTTGACTTGATACGGCCACTTGCTTGGTCCATCCCGCTAGGAAATCACATTCTAGGGTAGGTTGTACGTGCGAGATAGAAAAGCCCCAATCACGCTCCAAAACTGTCGCCAAATTTTCTTCTTCCAACCAAGCAGCCACCTTCTGGCGATCAAAAGACTGGTAGAGAACCAAATCCTCTGCTACGATACAGGCAAGGTCTCCCATAGAGCCGTTGTCTCCTCGCTTGAGTAAGACCGCGCTTGCCAGCTTGAATAAGAGTTCCTGATCAACCGTAATATCATATAGAGCCAGCAGGGCCTTGATCACCAAAACAACGACGCTACCACTAGAACCCAGACCAAACTTTTTGCCTTCTCGTTCCATTTTCCCACGGATTTCCAAGGAAAAAGGTCGCAAAGTCTGACCACGATTGGCGAGGAAGTTCCCCATCAAAGTAATCGTTTCTTGAATCAAGCTGTAGGCAGGATTTGGCGTCAAGTCCACTGCGAAATCAAACATATCTGAGTAGATACGGTAGCTATCAGAAAAGGTAATCTCAGCCTTCATATAGATGGGGATGGCCTTTATCAAGGCCAACTGTCCTGGCTCTAAAATAGCATACTCACCCGCCCAATAGAGTTTTCCGCAAGTTTTAACAGCAATCATCTTGACTTAAATCCTTTGTTTTTGACACAATCAAGCGGTAACGTTGACCGAAGATTTCAGATAAATGCTCCAAGTCTTCCTCTTGACAGAGGACCTTGACATTGGGACCAGCATCCATGGTAAAGTAGCAGGTTTCTCCTTGCTCGCGAAGTTGACGGACAAAGTCCATAGCTTCATAGGACGCATCTGTTAGATAAGAAAAGGCTGGCGATGCTGTTTTCGTCGTAGCGTGCATGGCTAGGGCATTTCTCTCCGTTAATTCCCCAACCTTGGCAAAGTCATTCTCTTTGAGATAAACCAGCATATCTTGATAGTCTTTCTCAGACTGGCGTACCCAGTCATCAAAGGTCGTCGAGGTTTTCACACAAAGTTTCATTCCATCACGGCTAGAAATTGGTTTTTTCTTGTCCTCTAGCACCAACATAATCATAGCTAGTTTCAAGTCTGTTTCTACAGGGTAAATTTCCCCGCTATCCTTATCCCAAGCGCCTAGTGGTCCATAAAAACTGCGGGAGGAAGAACCTGAGGCAAACTTAGCCTCCTGCGCCAACTGACTCCGATCCAATCCAAGCTGGAAATAAGCATTGCAAGCCTTGACCAAGGCGGACAAACCACTGGAACTGGATGACAAGCCCGCTGCAGTCGGCATATTGTTTTGGGTATCAATACGGACAAAACCTTCCCCAGCCGGACGGTAACGGTCAATGATTTTGCTCATCTTAGCATGCTCAGCCTCACTCTGAAGCTGACCATTGATATAAAAGGTATCAGCCGTCGCATGGGCTGGTAGAGGCGACAAGGTCGTTTCCGTATACATGTTTTCCAAAGTCAATGAGATACTGCTAGTAGCAGGAACCATCTCTTTTTCTTTTTTCTTTCCCCAATATTTGATAATGGCAATATTTGCGTAGGAACGTACTGTTACAGGCTTTCGATCCATGTCTGAACAGCTCCTTTCTCTTCTAATCGTTTTGCTAGTTCTTGTGCTTGACCTAGATTGGCTACCAAGGCGATAATGCAGCCTCCTAGTCCACCCCCACTCATCTTGGCACCCAGAGCACCATGACTAAGAGCCGCTTCAACGAGGGAGTCTGCTTCAGGGCTACTGACGCCAATTTCTTTTAGATGTAAATGCGCTTGACTGAGGATTTGTCCCAGTTTTTCAGCATCTTTTTGTCTGATCACCTTTTCTGCCTGCTGGGTCAATTCTCCCAAGGCATGCAAAAACGGTAGGGCATCCTTCCCCTTGCTTTGAACCACTTGGATAGCTTCACGAGTGTGACCATACACGCCCGTATCAGCAATGACCAAATAGGCAGATAGATCCATCTCAAGCTCTGTAAATCCTACGTTCTTGATAAAGCGAATGGGTTGGTCACTGAGACAGGTCTTGGCATCCAAACCACTTGGATTCATATGGGCAATCATCTCAGCCCGATTGACCAAGATTTCTAATATATTATGAGGCAGGTCGGCTTGATAGTAGTCAAAAACCGCACGAATAGCTGCTATGCTGATAGCCGCTGACGAACCCATCCCCCGTTTTTCAGGGATAGCCGAGGCAATCACACATCGAATGCAGGCTTCTTTGATATCCAAATACTCCAGCGAGGCATACACCGCCATGGACAAGGTATCCTCCTCATAGAGACGCCACGGACTTTCAGCAGGGACCACCTTACATGTCACCTCCACCTCTAAGAGAGGCAGGGAAATGGCAGGATAGCCGTATACGACCGCATGCTCCCCTATTAAAATAATCTTACTATGTGCCTGACCGACACCAACTTTTTTTGTCATGTTTTCCTTTAACCAGACGGAAAGACCGTCTCATTTCATACAGTAGTATTTTCTCCTATCTATTTTATTATATTTTCACAAAAAAAGCGATTGTTTCCTTCACAATCGCCTCTTTCATTATTGGACCCATTCGCCATTATAGTTGACGTAGTAGCCATCCACTCTTGTACTAACTGCTAAAGCACCTGAGCTATAAGCATAGTACCATTTGCCATTAACCTGGAACCAACCTGTCTTCATGTCACCATTATTTGCATGTAGGTAATACCAAGTCGAACCATCCTTAATCCAACCAGTTGCCATAGCTCCTGAGGAACGGAGATAGTACCACTTGTTACCGACATAAGCCCAGCCTGTCTTCATATCTCCATTTTTAGCATCTAGATAATACCAAGTCGAACCATCTTTAATCCAACTAGTTGCCATAGCTCCCGATGAGCGGAGGTAGTACCACTTGTTGCCAAGATATTTCCAACCAGTTTTCATAATACCAGTTGTTGGATCTAGGTAGTACCATGGAGCAGGTTTGCTTCTGTCAATACCAAAAGTAACATGGAAATCTTGAGTCCAACCCTTAGCAATTTCACCAATTGGGAGTGGACTGTAAGAATCATCGCCAAAATTTCCTATCTTATTTAAATAATACCAATTGCCGTCTTCATAAATCCAACCCGTCTTTACGGCATAACCATTATCAAAATAATAAGTTCTCTTTTCAGGAGATGGAGTATATTGTTCACCATATACTTTTCCTGTATTTTCAGATGTTTTTGCCTCTAGTACTTGTTTATCTGTTTGTTCTAGCAAAGCTCCATCTGAGCTAAAATAATACCATTTTTGTTGGAGTCCAATTTCATTAATTGATTGGTTATCTAATAAATTATCACGATAACCTGTTCCAGGAATTTCTAAGTATTGCCATCCAACTACCATTTCTCCTTTATCACCAAAATAGTAAGTTTTACCGTCTATTTTATGCCAATAGATTGCTTTATGATCATCTTTTATATAATATTTTCTATTATCCTTATCAACAAACTGTCCACCCGTGGTATCTGCAGATACAGTATTTGTCGCTAGCAAACCAAAGAAAAATGTTGCTAGTGCGACTTGCATCATTTTTTTCAAAAGCTTCATTTGTATCTCCTCCAACATTAAATCCACTCACCAGATGAAGCAAAGTTATAAACTTTACCATCGATAGTTTGGCTACCTGTAACCATTGCTCCAGAGGAATTGAGATAATACCAGTTTCCATTTACTTTTGTCCAACCTGTCTTCATATCTCCATTACTTGCATTTAGGTAGTACCAAGTTGAACCATCTTTCACCCAACCAGTTGCCATGGCTCCTGATGAACGAAGGTAGTACCACTTGTTACCAAGATATTGCCAGCCTGTTTTCATATCGCCATTTTCAGCATCTAAATAGTACCAAGTTGAGCCTTCCTGATACCAGCCAGTTGTCATAGCTCCTGATGAACGAAGGTAGTACCACTTATTGCCAATTTGCTTCCAAGCAGTTTGCATGATACCAGTTTCTGGATCTAGATAGTACCAAGCTGAACCATCATTTATCCAACCTGCACGTCTTTCACCACCAATATAGTTTTCTCCATTAATTTCCGTTTTAGCTAAATAATACCAATTAGACTGGTCATAAAGCCAACCTGTCTCTAAAGAATGATCTTGATTAAAGTAATAGTTCGTGTAAAAACTCTTCTCTTCTTTATCTTCCGGGTTTGTACGTTTTTCCCCATACTTTCTTCCAACACTGTCTTTAGTTTTAACCTCTAATGCTTTCCAACCAACAAACTCTTGTAGCACTCCATTTTTGTCAAAGTAGTACCATTCTGGCATTGGGGAACCTTCTAATCTTATGCCATTAGGGTAAGGACCAATTGTATATCCTTTAACTGGCATTGGAATGTATTGCCAACCAACAACCATCTCACCATTATAATCAAAATAATAGGTCTTGCCATCAATCACTCGCCAGTCCGTTTCTTTGATGTCACCCTTCTTGTAGTAGGTTCTACCATTTTCTTGGACAAATTGCCAACCTTCTGAATCAGCATCATCCGCCAATACTGCACTTGTTGCTAGCAAACCGAAGAAAAAGACTGCTAATGCGATTTCCATCAATTTTTTTATTATTTTCATTAGACGTATCCTCCATAACTGATTATAGCAAAGACCAAACTGCATGTCAATATATAGAAAACCCCTCAAAAAAGCAGTTACACAACTGCAACTGCTTTTCTATTCTTGCATGGTGTACCCAACACCACGCACGGTTTTAATGTAGCTTTTTTGACCTTTTACATCAAGCTTGCTACGTAGATAACGGATATAAACATCCACGATATTGGTTTCTGTCGCACTTTCGTACTTCCAAACACTTTCCAATAACTGCTCACGAGTCAAGACCTTCTTGCTTCCCATGAGAGTGGCCAAAAGGTCATACTCACGGCGCGTCAGAGCAATCATCTCCTCGCCACGATAAACGGTATGATGTTCTACATCCATACGCAAATTGCGGTAAGACGTTGGGACCTTCATCTGACTACAGTGTTGGTCGATAAAGTCCCGACCTCGGAAAATCGCTGAAATACGAGCCACCAGCTGATCAATAATCACTGGCTTATAGATGTAAGAAACGGCGAAGCGCTGGATTGTCTCAATCTGGTCTTGCAATTCTTCGCGATGGTCCAAGACCATAATCACTGAGGCAGGTTTTGTCCGACTCAGCTTGTCTGCAAAATCCTGGGCCATTATATCCCCCAGACGAGCATTCAGTAAAATCAAGTCATAATCTGTCTGGAGAGCCATGGAGAGGGCTTTTTGCCCCTCCTCGACCAGATCAACACGGTATTGCTCTTTTTGGAGTTCCAGACTGAGAAAATGAGCGAGATTTCGTTCTTTCTCAAGTAATAAAATCCGTTTCCCCATGGCAGACCTACTTATTTTTCGTCATACCAAGAGTAGTGGAATGTTCCTTCTTTGTCTTTACGTTGGTAAGTGTGGGCACCAAAGTAGTCACGTTGCGCTTGGATCAAGTTAGCAGGAAGGTCAGCTGAACGGTAGCTATCAAAGTAAGTAATAGCTGCTGAGAAGGTTGGCACTGGTACACCAGCTTGAACCGCAAGAGCTACGATATCACGCACTGCTTGTTGGTATTTAGCAGTAACATCCAAGAAGTACTCATCCAAGAGAAGGTTAGCAAGATCAGCGTCACGGTTGTAAGCATCTGTGATCTTTTGCAAGAAACGTGAGCGGATGATACAGCCATCACGCCAGATAGATGCGATGTCCGCAAATGGCAAGTTCCAGTTGTTTTCTTTAGAAGCCACACGCAATTGAGCAAAACCTTGTGCGTATGAGATGATTTTTGAGAAGTAAAGGGCTTGGCGAATCTTTTCGATTAACTCAGCCTTATCACCTTCAAATTTGAAAGCAGCTGGTTTTGGAAGCACCTTGCTAGCATGCACACGCTCTTCTTTGTATGTAGAGATGTAGCGAGCAAATACTGACTCCGTAATCAGTGACAATGGTACACCAAGGTCAAGAGCTGATTGGCTAGTCCATTTACCAGTTCCTTTGTTTCCTGCAGCATCCAGGATAT
>CAJPRB010000059.1:0-9599 GCA_905372925.1 uncultured Streptococcus sp. | reverse complement strand
AACAGGAACGTGAGATGTACCAAGACGATCCAGATTCGCGTCTGTTTTTTGCAACATTAGCAAATCTTTATCCCAATACTCCTCTGGCAGCAGATATTGTTGGAAGTGAAAAATCAATTAACAATATTCAGCTAAATGACTTAAAAAATAACTTTACAGCCTTTTACAAACCTGTCAATATGTCTTTGTTTTTAGTTGGGAATTTTGATGTAGATACGGTTGAGAAGTATTTTTCGCAAAAAAAACTTAGAAACTTGGAAGAAATGGTAGTAAGGAAGGAGAAACTTACTTTACAAGCTGTCAAAGAAAGAGATAACCTTCGGATGGAAGTCTCTTCACCAAAACTTGCTGTTGGAATTAGGGGAGCAGGTGAGGTGGCAGCAGAAGATTGCTACCGTTATAATATTTTGCTAAAATTATTGTTTACGATGATGTTTGGTTGGACTTCTGAGCGATTTCAAAAGTTATATGAGAATGGGAAGTTAGATGCGTCATTGTCACTTGAGGTTGAAGTCAACAGTCGCTTTCATTTTGTGATGTTGACGATGGAAACGAAAGAACCTGTTTCTTTGTCGCATCAATTTCGAAAGGCTATTCGCAACTTTACGAAAGATTCAGATCTTACAGAGGAACATCTCGATCTTGTTAAGAGTGAGATGTTTGGGGAATTTTTCAGTAGTATGAACTCCTTGGAGTTTATTGCGACACAGTATGAACCAGTTGACAGAGGAGAAACTATTTTTGATTTACCAAAAATTTTACAAGAAATTACTTTAGACGATGTTCTTGAAGCAGGCCATCGTTTGATAGATGGTGGTGATCTAGTTGATTTTACAATCTTTCCAGCTTAAAAGATTAAGTAACCCTAGAAAGAAGGAATGCTAAGTATGAGAAAAAAAACAATTGGTGAGGTTCTGCGTCTAGCCAGAATTAACCAGGGATTGAGTATAGAAGAACTGCAGACAAAAACGGATATTCAGATGAATTTATTAGAGGCTATGGAGGCTGATGATTTTGATCAACTTCCTAGTTCATTTTATGCTCGTTCTTTTTTAAGAAAATATGCCTGGGCGGTTGAATTGGACGAGCGAATCATTTTGGATGCCTATGATTCGGGAAGCATGATTACCTATGAAGAGGTAGATGTCGATGAAGAAGACTTGTCTGGTCGCAGACGATCAAATAAGAAAAAGACTTCTTATCTGCCCTTGATTTATTTCATTTTATTTGCCTTGTCGATTTTAATTTTTGTGACTTATTATGTTTGGAATTATATCCAGACTCAACCAACGCGTCCTTCTTCGCCTAATTATAGTGTTGTGAGCTCAACTAGTTCCACAACTTCAACTAGTTCATCTTCTAGTAGTCAGACGTCTAGCCCATCTTCTACTACGGAATCAACTATTACAGTGTCAGGCGAAGGAAACCGCATTGAAGCTCGGTATAAAACGAGTAAGGAAACCGCTACTGTTCAGCTGGCAGTTTCGGATGTAACTAGCTGGGTTAGTGTTTCAGGAAGCGAGCTAGAGGGTGGTGTGACACTATCCGCAGACAATAAAAATGCAAAAACAACAGTTTCAACTAAGAATTCCGTTACTATCACCTTAGGTGTAGTGAAGGGGGTTACTTTAACTGTGGACAATCAAACGATCGACACCTCGAAGCTGACAACTCAGACTGGAACTGTAACACTTACATTCACTACAGATTAAGGAAAAACCAATGAAGAAAGAACAAATTCCTAATATATTAACTATTGGTAGAATTCTCTTTATACCTCTCTTTATTCTTATTTTGACTTTGGGTCATTCACAAGGCAGTCACCTGCTGGCAGCAATCATCTTTGCAGTTGCTAGTATAACGGATTATCTCGATGGCTATCTTGCTCGAAAATGGAATGTGGTCAGCAACTTTGGGAAGTTTGCAGATCCAATGGCGGATAAGTTGCTAGTTATGTCAGCATTTATCATGTTGATTGAGTTAGGTATGGCTCCAGCTTGGGTTGTTGCTATTATCATCTGTCGTGAACTTGCGGTGACAGGCCTGCGTTTGTTGCTTGTTGAGACGGGAGGGACAGTTCTAGCAGCAGCGATGCCAGGGAAAATTAAGACCTTTAGTCAAATGTTTGCCATTATATTTTTGCTCTTACATTGGAATTTAATTGGGCAACTGTTGCTTTATATCGCTTTGTTTTTCACTATCTACTCTGGTTATGATTATTTCAAGGGTAGCGCTCATGTATTCAAAGGGACATTTGGTTCGAAATGAAATCGATTATTGAAGTAAAAGATCTGTCTTTTCGATATAAAGAAGATCAAGAGTATTATGATGTTAATAGAGTTACGTTTCACGTGAAACGTGGAGAATGGCTTTCGATTGTAGGTCATAATGGGAGTGGGAAATCGACAACTATCCGTTTGATTGATGGCTTGCTTGAAGCAAAGTCTGGAGAAATCTGGATAGATGGTCAACTGCTGTCTTCTGAGAATGTTTGGGACTTGCGTCGTCAAATTGGTATGGTTTTTCAAAATCCAGATAACCAGTTTGTGGGCGCAACTGTTGAAGATGATGTTGCCTTTGGCCTAGAAAATCAGGGACTTCCTCGTGAAGAAATGAAAAAGAGAGTGGCTGAATCTTTGGAGTTGGTAGGTATGCTGGACTTTAAGAAGAGAGAACCAGCTCGTTTGTCTGGTGGACAAAAACAACGGGTGGCTATTGCAGGAGTTGTTGCCTTGAAGCCAGCTATTTTAATTCTGGACGAGGCTACCAGTATGTTGGATTCTGAGGGACGCAGAGAACTGATTCAGACTGTTCAAGAGATTCGAAAAGACCACCAGATGACAGTTGTCTCCATTACACATGATTTAGAGGAAGTTGCTATGAGTGACCGTGTCTTGGTCATGAAAAAAGGCCAAGTGGAGTCAACCAGCAGTCCAAGAGACCTTTTTTCTCGGGATGACCTTGACCAGATAGGGTTAGATGAGCCTTTTACTAATCAATTAAGAGAATCTTTGAGAGAGATTGGCTATCAGTTACCGGATGGCTATTTGACAGAAGGAGAGCTAGAGGACAAGTTATGGGAATTACTCTAGAAAATGTGAGCTTTACCTATCAAGAGGGAACTCCTCTATCTTCATCAGCCTTGACTGATGTTTCCTTGACGATTGAGGATGGCTCTTATACAGCTTTAGTAGGTCACACAGGTAGTGGGAAATCAACGATTTTACAGCTTTTAAATGGCCTATTGGTACCAAGTAAGGGTTCTGTTCGAGTTTTCGATACTGTCATTACTCCTACATCAACCAATAAAGAAATTCGCCAGATTCGAAAGCAAGTCGGTCTAGTGTTTCAATTTGCTGAAAATCAGATTTTCGAAGAGACTGTTTTGAAAGATGTTGCATTTGGACCGCAAAATTTTGGAGTTTCTGAGGAAGAGGCCAAGAAAATTGCGCGTGAAAAGTTAGCCTTGGTAGGCATCGATGAGTCACTCTTTGAGCGCAGTCCTTTTGAACTTTCGGGTGGCCAGATGAGACGTGTGGCTATAGCGGGTATGCTAGCCATGGAGCCAACTGTCTTGGTTTTGGATGAGCCGACAGCAGGGCTAGATCCTCTGGGCAGAAAAGAATTGATGACCCTGTTTAAAAAACTTCACCTTTCTGGAATGACAATTGTTCTGGTAACGCATTTGATGGATGATGTAGCTGAGTATGCTGATCAGGTTTACGTTATGGAAAATGGGAGCTTAGTCAAAAGTGGTAAACCGAGCGAAGTTTTCCAAGATGTAGCCTTTATGGAAAATGTGCAGTTAGGTGTGCCTAAAATCACAGCCTTTTGCAAACGTTTGGCAGATAGAGGTATAGCTTTTAAAAAACTGCCAATCAAGATAGAGGAGTTTAAGGAGTCGCTAAATGGATAGTATGATTTTAGGGCGTTATATACCAGGAGATTCCATCATTCATCGCTTGGATCCCCGTAGTAAATTGCTCGCTATGATCCTGTTGATTTTGATTGTATTTTGGGCCAATAATCCCCTTGCAAATCTAATTCTTTTTGTAGCGACAGGTATATTTATCGCTTTGTCGGGTGTTTCTCTCTCATTTTTCGTTCAGGGATTAAAGTCCATGTTCTTCTTGATTGCCTTTACGACTCTATTTCAACTCTTTTTCATTTCAAGTGGAAATGTCTTATTTGAGTTTTCTTTTATAAAAATAACGGATTATGCTTTGCAACAAGCGGGAATCATTTTCTGTCGTTTTGTGTTGATTATTTTCTTTTCAACCTTGCTAACCTTAACGACCATGCCTTTGAGTCTGGCAGCTGCAGTTGAAGCTCTTTTAGCACCGCTGAAACGCGTGAAAGTTCCCGTTCATGAAATTGGTCTCATGTTATCAATGAGTTTGCGTTTTGTTCCAACCTTGATGGATGACACGACGCGAATTATGAATGCTCAGAAAGCTCGTGGAGTTGACTTTGGTGAGGGAAGCATCGTTCAAAAAGTAAAGGCTATGATTCCGATTTTAATTCCTCTTTTTGCTACGAGCTTAAAGCGTGCAGATTCATTGGCAATAGCCATGGAAGCGCGTGGTTATCAGGGAGGAAAGGGTAGAAGTCAGTATAGACAGTTGAGATGGAGTCAAAAGGATACACTGGCGATTCTTGTGATTCTGGTGCTGGGATGTCTCTTATTTTTCTTAAAATCTTAGTGGATTCGTAAGATTGATAAAAAATCACAGTAGTAGATCTTTAGTAAAAAGGTAGGAATATGAACCGTTTTAAAAAATCAAAATATCTAATCATTGTTTTTGTCACAGTTCTGGCAGTTTCTGTACTATTAGTGACAACCTATTCAAGTGCTATTGTGACAAAACTAGGAGATGGCATTTCCTTAGTAGATAGAATTGTTCAAAAACCCTTTCAATGGTTTGATGCTTTCAAATCGGATTTGGGACATTTGACGCAGACTTACAATGAAAACGAGAGTCTAAAAAAACAACTTTATCAACTAGAGGTAGAATCTAATCAATCAGAACGCTTAAAAACAGAAAATGAACAACTACGTCAGTTGCTGGATATGAAGTCAAAATTGCAGGCAACAAAAACCATTGCAGCAGATGTGATTATGCGGGCTCCAGTATCTTGGAAACAAGAGTTAACAATTGATGTAGGAAGTTCAAAAGGAGCTTCTGAAAATATGTTGGTCATTGCAAACGGTGGCTTGGTTGGTAGTGTTTCAAAGGTGGAAGATCATTCAACAACTGTCAATCTTTTAACCAACGCTGAAAACACGGATAAGATTTCTGTTAAAATCCTGCATGGTTCTACTGAAATATACGGAATCATCGTTGGTTATGACAAGGAATCTGAACTGCTTAAAATTAGCCAATTAAATAGTAATAGTGACATCAGTGCTGGAGACAAGGTGACTACAGGTGGGCTAGGAAACTTTAATGTCAAAGATATTCCTGTTGGAGAGATTGTTGGTACAACGCACAGCAGTGACTATCTAACACGAGAGGTAACTGTAAAGTTAAGTGCTGATATCAAAGATCTTCATGTGGTAGAGTTAGTGGGGAATTAGCAATGAGATTGTTAAAACAAATTGGTATTTTCTTTTTACTCCCTTTTGTTGTGCTAATTGATGCACATATTGGACAATTGGTGGGATCCTTTTTCCCCCACTTTCATTTAGCCAGTCATTTTCTATTTTTATTTCTCTTATTT
Source organism: uncultured Streptococcus sp. (assembly GCA_905372925.1). GTDB lineage: Bacteria > Bacillota > Bacilli > Lactobacillales > Streptococcaceae > Streptococcus. Next base: position 3,878 of record CAJPRB010000059.1, on the reverse strand, counting down.
GAAACAATCGAAGTGTCAGAATATCTCTACCTAGCCTATTGTTTTATAGTGGGTTTGGTTTACGATATCTATTTTTTCCACTTGATTGGAATTGCCACGCTTTTGTTTATCTTGATAGGTGCTTCGCTCCACAAGTTCAATAGCGTGATTTTGACAAATCGTTGGACAAGGATGTTGACCATTATTGTGATCAGTTTTCTGTTTGATATGGGGAGCTATCTTTTGGCTCTTGCCGTAGGACTGACTGTAGATTCCATGCCGGTATTCATCGTCTATAGCCTTGTCCCATCAATGATTCTGAACTTCTTATGGATTGTCATTTTTCAATTTATTTTTGAAAAAATTTATCTATAAGAAAGAAATATAAATGTAACAAAGGCGTAATATTTATTATGTCTTTTTTTGGTATACTAGTATTGTCTCAAATAGAAGGAGTATCGACAGAATATGAAGAAAAAAATCTTAGCGTCACTTTTGTTAAGTACAGTATTGGTCTCACAAACGGCAGTATTGACAACTGTTCGTGCAGAAACAACTGATGAAAAAATTGCTGCTCAAGATAATAAAATTAGCAGTTTAACAGCACAACAACAAGAAGCTCAAAATCAAGTGGATCAAATCCAAGGTCAAGTTTCAACAATTCAAGCAGAGCAAGCAAGCTTGCAAGCCGAAAACGAAAAATTACAAGCTGAATCTAAAAAACTTGAAGGAGAAATTACAGAGCTTTCTAAGAATATTGTTGCTCGTAATGACTCATTGGAAAAACAAGCTCGTAGTGCACAGACAAATGGAGCTGCGACTAGCTACATTAATACAATTGTAAACTCAAAATCAATTACTGAAGCGATTTCACGTGTAGCTGCCATGAGCGAAATCGTATCAGCTAACAACAAAATGTTGGAACAACAAAAGGCTGATAAAAAAGCAATTTCTGATAAACAAGTCGCCAATAATGAAGCAATCAATACAGTTATTGCTAACCAACAAAAACTGGCTGATGATGCGCAAGTATTGACAACTAAGCAAGCTGAGTTGAAAGTTGCTGAGTTGAACCTTGCTGCTGAGAAAGCTACTGCAGAAGGTGAAAAAGCTAGTTTGCTAGAGAAGAAAGCAGCGGCTGAAGCAGAAGCGAAAGCAGCAGCTGAAGCAGAAGCAGCTTACAAAGCTCGTCAAACAAGCCAACAACAATCAGTTGCTGCATCAGCAAATACAAGCTTCTCAGCTCAAGTACAAGCAACTTCAAGTTCTTCATCATCAGATGATGATTCAAGCTACACACCTGCAGTAACTACTGTAAGTCAACGACCAACTTATAGTTCAAATGCTTCAAGTTACCCTACAGGTCAATGTACATGGGGTGCTAAGACCTTGGCTCCATGGGCTGGTGATTATTGGGGTAATGGTGGTCAGTGGGCTACTAGTGCAGCAGCAGCAGGTTTCCGTACAGGTTCTACACCACAAGTTGGTGCGATTGCTTGTTGGGATGATGGTGGATATGGACACGTAGCGGTTGTTACAGCTGTTGAATCAACAACGCGTATTCAAGTTTCAGAATGTAACTATGATGGTAGCGGAACTCAACCAATCGGAAATTATCGTGGATGGTTTAATCCTACAGCATCACGTGGTACAGTAAGATACATTTATCCAAACTAACATATTAATTATTATTAAATTTAGGGTGAGGTTTTATTAGTCTCGCCCTTTGTATAGTATTAATAAAAAATTTTCATCAGAATGTTTTTGTCATTATGGAATGAAAGATGGGATGAAAATTATCAGATATGTAGCTAGAATAAATATGTTTATCTAACGAAATAATAATAAGATTTTAAGAGAGTCGGTACTGGAATTATGTTTACTTATAAAATGAATGTTGATGTTCAAGAGTGGGATTTATTTTTAGAAAATCATCCTCAAGGAAATTTATTGCAGAGTAGTGATTGGGCCAAGATAAAGGATACTTGGGGGAATGAAAGAGTTGGATTTTATAAAGAAAATCAACTAGTTGGAGTAGCGAATATCTTAATTCAACCTCTTCCATTAGGATTCTCCATGTTCTATATTCCAAGAGGCCCAGTTATTAATTATGAAGATAAAGAACTTCTGAAATTTGTGCTTTTAACATTGAAAAAACTTGCTAAAAAAAGCCATGCAATAATGGTTAAATTTGATCCAAGTCTTTTTATCAGTCGAAGTCTTATCAATCAAGAAACTATCCAAAATTCTAAAACTTTTGAAATTGTTGAGGAATTGCAAAAAAACAAAGTTCATTGGACAGGTTTGACAAAGGATATGGCAGAAAATATACAACCACGTTTTCAAGCTAATATTCATAAAGAACACTTCTCGCTAGATCAACTATCCAAGTCTACTAGACAGGCAATCCGAACTGCAAGAAATAAAGGATTGGAAGTAAAATTCGGTGGGCTTGATTTATTAGATGAATTTTCATTTTTAATGAAGAAAACAGAGTCTCGTAAGAATATCAGTTTACGAGGCAAAGACTATTATCAGAAGTTACTGACTACTTATCCTGATCACTCTTTTATCACACTGAGCTACTTAGATTTACCTAATAGACTGAAAGAAGTTGAGCAGCAACTCGAAAAGAATCTTAAAATAGCGCAGAAATTTACTGATAAAACGAAAGAAGGCAAAATAAAAGAGAATCATCAAGAGAGAAAACGATTAGAGGAAGAAATTTCTTTTCTTAAGAGCCATATTGATAGAGGGGACAGTGTCGTTCCATTGTCTGGAACTTTAACAATCGAATTTGGGAAAACTTCTGAAAACTTATATGCTGGAATGAATGAGGAATTTAGACATTATCAACCTGCTATTCCAACATGGTTTGAGACTGCTCAACATTCATTTGAACGTGGGGCAGAGACTCATAATATGGGAGGAATTGAAAATAATTTAGAGGGTGGGTTATTTAATTTTAAATCTAAGTTTAATCCCACTATCGAGGAATTTGCTGGTGAGTTTAATTTCCCAACTAGCTCATTGTATTTCTTGTTTAATATAGCCTATAAAATCCGTAAGAAACTTCGAAGTAGCAAGTAGAAAGTCAAAGACTTATTGGCAAGTTTAATCTTTAGTAATTGTTTTTTTGATAACATAGAGTATGAAGATATGATACTTGCTATAAAAAAATATAAAGTAGATTCTTTCATATCAAAACATTTAAGTTATCAACTCGAAATATTTTGTATTTATCTGAGTCTCAACATAAGCGGTTATTGCACATTTAGCAGTAACAATTTATGTTGGGATGTTTTTTTATTTAAAGTCAATAAATTTTTTAAAAATTTCAGTTGGGAAGTTACGTTATGAAGGAAAAACTAGCAAAATTAGTTGAAAAAAAGGTTCAACTATGATACAATGAAATCTGTCGTGTAAACGATAATACTCATTCTTGATGAATTGTGAAACTGTTGCCCTTGGGTCGTTTTGCAAGTTGAAATCGAGAAGAGGAAAAAACAAAAAGGAGAAATACTCATGGCAGTAATTTCAATGAAACAACTTCTTGAGGCTGGTGTACACTTTGGTCACCAAACTCGTCGCTGGAACCCTAAGATGGCTAAGTACATCTTCACTGAGCGTAACGGAATCCACGTTATCGACTTGCAACAAACTGTAAAATACGCTGACCAAGCATACGACTTTATGCGTGACGCAGCAGCTAACGATGCAGTTGTATTGTTTGTTGGTACTAAAAAACAAGCTGCTGACGCTGTTGCTGAAGAAGCTGTACGTTCAGGTCAATACTTCATCAACCACCGTTGGTTGGGTGGAACTCTTACTAACTGGGGAACTATCCAAAAACGTATTGCTCGTTTGAAAGAAATCAAACGTATGGAAGAAGAAGGAAT
>CAJPRB010000058.1:0-9610 GCA_905372925.1 uncultured Streptococcus sp. | reverse complement strand
AACCACTTGACCAGAAGGCTTCCTATCCTTTTTTTGAAAAGAAGTCTAGTTAAAAACTTGATAAAGGAGAAACGAAGATGGCAGAAATTTATCTAGCAGGTGGTTGTTTTTGGGGTTTAGAGGAATATTTTTCACGCATTTCTGGAGTGCTAGCAACCAGTGTCGGCTACGCTAATGGACAAGTCGAAACGACCAATTACCAACTGCTCAAGGAAACAGACCATGCAGAAACGGTTCAAGTGATTTACGATGAGAAGGCAGTGTCACTCAGAGAGATTTTGCTCTATTATTTCCGAGTTATCGATCCCTTATCTATCAACCAGCAAGGGAATGACCGTGGTCGCCAATATCGAACTGGGATCTATTACCAAGATGAATCAGACTTGCCAGCTATCTACACAGTGGTTCAGGAGCAGGAACGCATGCTTGGTCGCAAGATTGCAGTGGAAGTGGAGAAACTTCGCCACTACATTCTGGCAGAAGACTACCACCAAGACTATCTTAAGAAAAATCCTTCAGGTTACTGTCATATCGATGTGACCGATGCTGAGAAGCCATTGATTGACGCCTCTAACTATGAAAAGCCTAGTCAAGAGGTGTTAAAGGAAAGCTTAACTGAAGAGTCTTATCGTGTTACGCAAGAAGCTGCTACAGAGGCTCCATTTAGTAATGCTTATGACCAAACTTTTGAAGAGGGGATTTATGTAGACATCACGACAGGGGAGCCACTCTTTTTTGCTAAGGATAAGTTTGCCTCGGGTTGTGGTTGGCCAAGTTTTAGTCGTCCGATTTCTAAGGAGTTGATTCACTATTACAAGGACCTGAGCCATGGAATGGAGCGAATCGAGGTTCGTTCTCGCTCAGGCAATGCTCACTTGGGTCATGTTTTCACAGATGGACCACAGGAATTAGGTGGCCTGCGTTACTGTATTAATTCTGCATCCTTGCGCTTTGTAGCCAAGGATGAGATGGAAAAAGCAGGATATGGCTATCTATTACCTTACTTAAACAAATAAAACTGAGAGGGTGGGGCTTCCCACTTTCTTCATTTCCAGAATAAGAATAGAAGGGATTTATGAAACACTTACTATCTTACTTCAAACCCTACATCAAAGAGTCGATTCTAGCACCCCTGTTCAAGCTACTAGAAGCTATTTTTGAACTCTTGGTTCCCATGGTGATTGCTGGGATTGTTGACCAGTCCTTGCCCCAGAGAGATCAAGGGCATCTATGGATGCAGATTGACCTGCTCCTTATCTTTGCAGTGATTGGCGTTTTAGTGGCCTTGGTAGCTCAGTTTTACTCAGCAAAGGCAGCGGTTGGGTTTGCCAAAGAACTGACAGACGACCTTTATCGTCATATTCTTTCCTTACCCAAGGACAGCAGAGATCGTCTGATAACTTCTAGCTTAGTGACTCGCTTGACTTCGGATACCTACCAGATACAGACTGGTATCAATCAATTCCTGCGCCTCTTTTTGCGAGCGCCTATTATCGTCTTTGGGGCTATCTTTATGGCCTATCGCATCTCGGCTGAGCTGACTTTCTGGTTTTTAGTTATGGTTGTGATTTTGACGATTGTCATTGTAGGGCTCTCTCGGCTGGTCAATCCTCTCTACAGTAGTCTCAGAAAGAAAACGGACCAGCTGGTTCAGGAAACGCGCCAGCAATTGCAAGGCATGCGGGTTATTCGTGCTTTTGGTCAAGAAAAACGAGAGTTACAGATTTTTCAAACCCTTAACCAAATTTATGCCAGATTGCAAGAAAAAACAGGCTTCTGGTCTAGTTTGTTAACACCTCTGACCTATCTGATTGTTAATGGAACTCTTCTCGTCATCATCTGGCAGGGCTATATTTCAATTCAAGGAGGTTTACTCAGTCAAGGTGCCCTAATTGCTCTTATCAACTACCTCTTGCAGATTTTGGTGGAATTGGTTAAGCTCGCCATGCTGATCAATTCCCTCAACCAGTCCTACATCTCAGCCAAGCGAATCGAGGAAGTCTTTGACGAGGCTCCAGAGGATATCCATTCAGAGTTAGAACAAAAGCAAGCTACCAGCGATAATGTTTTACAAGTCCAAGAATTGACCTTTACCTATCCTGATGCAGCCCAGCCTTCTCTGAGAGACATTTCCTTTAATATGAAGCAAGGGCAAATCCTTGGTATCATCGGAGGAACTGGTTCTGGTAAATCAAGCTTGGTGCAAGTCTTACTTGGACTTTATCCAGTAGACAAGGGAAGCATTGACCTTTATCGAGATGGCGGTAGTCCTCGTAATCTTGAGCAATGGCGGTCTTGGATTGCCTATGTGCCCCAAAAAGTAGAACTCTTTAAAGGAACTATTCGTTCCAACTTGACTCTGGGTTTACATCAAGAAGTGTCTGATCAAGAACTCTGGCAGGCCTTGGGGATTGCGCAAGCTAAGGATTTTGTCAGTGAAAAGGAAGGACTCTTGGATGCCCTAGTTGAGGCAGGAGGGCGAAATTTCTCAGGCGGACAAAAACAAAGGCTATCTATCGCTCGAGCGGTATTGCGCCAAGCTCCATTTCTCATCCTAGATGATGCGACTTCGGCCCTCGACACCATTACCGAGTCCAAGCTCTTGAAAGCTATCCGAGAAAATTTGCCAAACACGAGCTTAATCTTGATTTCTCAACGGACTTCGACACTTCAGATAGCTGACCAGATTCTCCTCTTGGAAAAAGGTGAGCTCCTAGCTATTGGCAAGCACGATGACTTGATGCAAACTAGTCAAGTCTATCGCGAAATCAATGCATCTCAACATGGAAAGGAGGACTAGCATGAAACGACAAACTGCAAACCAGACGCTCAAACGTTTAGCCGTAGATTTAGCAAGCCATCCTTTCCTCCTTTTCCTTGCCTTTCTAGGAACTATTGCCCAAGTTGGCTTATCAATTTACCTACCTATTCTGATTGGGCAGGTCATTGACCAAGTCCTAGTGACTGGTTCTTCACCAGTTTTTTGGCAGATTTTCCTCCAAATGATATTGGTGGTTATAGGAAATACACTGATACAGTGGGCCAATCCTCTTCTTTATAATCGCCTAATCTTCTCTTATACTAGAGACTTGCGAGAGCGAATTATCCATAAGCTCCATCGTTTACCGATTGCTTTTGTGGATCGGCAGGGCAGTGGAGAGATGGTCAGTCGTGTAACCACAGACATAGAACAGCTGGCAGCCGGCTTGACCATGATTTTCAATCAATTTTTCATTGGCGTTTTGATGATTTTGGTTAGTATTATAGCAATGCTCCAAATTCATCTCCTCATGACTCTCTTGGTCTTGTTGTTGACACCACTGTCTATGGTGATTTCACGTTTTATTGCCAAACGATCTTATCATCTCTTCCAGAAGCAAACAGAGACCAGAGGGATTCAAACTCAGTTGATTGAAGAATCGCTTAGCCAGCAAACTATTATCCAGTCCTTCAATGCTCAAACAGAGTTTATCCAAAGACTGCATGAGGCTAATGACAACTACGCAGGCTATTCTCAGTCAGCTATCTTTTATTCATCAACGGTTAATCCTTCGACTCGCTTTGTCAACGCACTCATTTATGCTCTTTTAGCTGGAGTGGGAGCCTATCGTATCATGATGGGGTCCACCTTGACCATCGGACGTTTAGTGACTTTTTTGAATTACGTCCAACAGTACACCAAGCCCTTTAATGATATTTCTTCTGTTTTAGCCGAGTTACAAAGTGCTCTCGCTTGCGCAGAGCGCGTCTATGCTGTCTTAGAAAGTCCAGAGGTGGCTGAAACAGGTAAGGAAGTCTTGACCAGTGACCAAGTTAAGGGAGCCATTTCCTTTAAGCATGTTTCTTTTGGCTACAATCCTGAAAGGATCTTGATTAAGGATTTGTCTATCGATATCCCAGCTGGTAGCAAGGTAGCCATCGTTGGTCCGACAGGTGCTGGTAAGTCAACTCTCATCAATCTCCTCATGCGTTTTTATCCTATTAACTCGGGAGATATCTTGTTAGATGGGCAATCCATTTATGATTATACCCGAGCGTCATTGAGACAGCAGTTTGGCATGGTGCTCCAAGAAACCTGGCTCAAGCAAGGAACCATTCATGACAATATTGCCTTTGGAAATCCTGACGCCAGTCGGGAGCAGGTGATTGCTGCCGCAAAAGCAGCCAATGCAGACTTTTTCATCCAACAGTTGCCACAGGGATACGATACTAAGTTGGAAAATGCAGGAGAATCTCTCTCTGTTGGGCAAGCCCAGCTCTTGACCATCGCCCGAGTCTTTCTAGCTATCCCTAAGATTCTTATCTTAGATGAGGCAACTTCCTCCATCGATACACGGACAGAAGTGCTTGTTCAGGATGCCTTTGCCAAACTCATGAAGGGGCGCACAAGCTTTATCATTGCTCATCGTTTGTCAACCATTCAGGATGCGGATTTGATTCTTGTCTTGGTGGATGGCGACATTGTTGAGTATGGGAACCATCAGGACCTCATGGCTAGAAAGGGCAAGTATTACCAAATGCAAAAAGCAGCAGCTTTTAGCTCTGAATAATCCTTTCTATTTTAAAATCTTATGAACGAGAAAAGTTGCCTTCGGGTGACTTTTTTGTTACAATAGCTAGAAAAAATCAAGGTCTTAGAAGGAGAAAACAATGAAAGTCTACCAGCATGTAAATATCGTGACTTGTGACCAAGATTTCCATGTTTATTTGGATGGAATCTTAGCCGTTAAGGATTCCCAAATCGTCTATGTCGGTCAAGAGAAGCAAGAAATTTTAGAGCAAGCTGAGCAGATTATAGACTATCAGGGAGCCTGGATCATGCCTGGTTTGGTCAATTGCCACACCCATTCTGCTATGACAGGTTTGAGAGGGATTCGGGATGACAGCAATCTCCATGAATGGCTCAAGGACTATATCTGGCCAGCAGAAGCTGAGTTTACTCCCGACATGACTACCAAGGCGGTTAGAGAAGCTCTGACAGAGATGCTCCAGTCAGGGACAACAACCTTCAACGATATGTATAATCCCAATGGTGTGGATATTGAGAGAATTTATCAGGCAGTCAAGGCATCTAAGATGCGTTGTTATTTCTCACCGACCCTCTTTTCTTCAGAGACAGAAACAACTGCTGAGACCATAAGCAGAACACGAGCCATCATAGAGGAAATCTTAGGATATGAAAATCCAAATTTCAAGGTTATGGTAGCCCCACATTCTCCCTACAGTTGTAGTAGAGACTTGCTGGCAGAAAGCTTAGATATGGCAAAAGAACTGGACATTCCTATCCATATCCATGTGGCTGAGACCAAGGAAGAGTCAGGAATTATCCTCAAACGCTATGGCAAACGTCCCCTCGCCTTTCTAGAAGAACTAGGTTACTTAGATCATCCGTCTGTCTTTGCCCATGGAGTCGAGTTAAACGAGCGAGAAATTGAACGTTTGGCAATCTCTCAAGTGGCCATCGCTCACAATCCTATTAGTAACCTCAAACTGGCCTCAGGGATTGCTCCCATCATCCAACTGCAAAAAGCAGGAGTAGCAGTCGGAATTGCGACTGACTCGGTAGCTTCTAATAACAATCTAGATATGTTTGAGGAAGGACGGGTAGCAGCCCTTCTTCAGAAGATGAAGAGTGGAGATGCCAGTCAATTTCCTATCGAAACAGCCCTCAAAGCTCTGACAATAGAAGGTGCTAAGGTTCTAGGAATGGAAAAGCAGATAGGAAGCCTAGAAGTTGGCAAGCAGGCAGATTTTCTGGTTATTCAACCTAAGGGAAAAATCCATCTTCAACCTCAGGAAAATATGCTCTCTCACCTTGTTTATGCTGTCAAATCTAGTGATGTTGATGATGTTTATATCGCTGGAGAACAGGTGGTTAAGCAAGGCAAAGTTTTGACAGTAGAGATTTAAAAAAATTCAAAAAAAGTTTGCAAAAATCTTGCATTCTTTTTTTGTCTATGCTATACTTATATACGGTTTGAAAAAACTGCCTAAGACAGTAGGGGAGCTCGACTCATAAATATCCTACCGAGGACAAAACGTATCATGTAAAAAGAAGCGTATTGTACTTTCGTGTCTAGGTTTGGGCGCGTTTTTCTTTTGGAGAAATTCCCCAAGCAAAATAATTACGGAGGTGAACACACTAATGAGTGAAGCAATTATTGCTAAAAAAGCGGAACTAGTTGACGTAGTAGCTGAAAAAATGAAAGCTGCTGCATCTATCGTCGTTGTAGACGCTCGTGGTTTGACAGTTGAGCAAGATACAGTTCTTCGTCGTGAGCTTCGTGGAAGCGAAGTTGAGTATAAAGTTATTAAAAACTCAATCTTACGTCGTGCAGCTGAAAAAGCTGGTCTTGAAGATCTTGCATCAGTATTTGTTGGACCGTCTGCCGTAGCATTTTCTAACGAAGATGTTATCGCACCAGCGAAAATCTTGAACGACTTTGCTAAAAACGCTGAAGCACTTGAAATCAAAGGTGGTGCAATCGAAGGCGCTGTCGCATCTAAAGAAGAAATCGTTGCTCTTGCAACTCTTCCAAACCGCGAAGGACTTCTTTCTATGCTCCTTTCTGTACTTCAAGCGCCAGTGCGCAACGTTGCTCTTGCAGTCAAAGCGGTTGCAGACAACAAAGAAGACGCAGCTTAATCTTAAGCTACGCAGCGTAGCCTAGCTACGAAAAAAACTATTATAAAATTTAAAACTTATTTGGAGGAAATAACAATGGCATTGAACATTGAAAACATTATTGCTGAAATTAAAGAAGCTTCAATCCTTGAATTGAACGACCTTGTAAAAGCTATCGAAGAAGAATTTGGTGTAACTGCAGCTGCTCCTGTAGCTGTAGCTGCTGCTGGTGCTGGTGAAGCTGCCGCTGCTAAAGATTCATTTGACGTTGAATTGACTGCAGCTGGTGACAAGAAAGTCGGCGTTATCAAAGTTGTACGTGAAATCACTGGTCTTGGCCTTAAAGAAGCTAAAGAACTTGTTGATGGTGCACCAGGTGTCATCAAAGAAGGCGTTCCAACTGCAGAGGCTGAAGAAATCAAAGCTAAATTGGAAGAAGCTGGAGCTTCAGTTACTCTTAAATAATAGAGCATCGCAATTTGATTGCGGAAGCCTAGTAAATCAAGATTTTAGAATTGCTTAGAGCGATTAAAAATCGGTGGAATAATATCACTCTCCACCAAAACCCCACCAAGATTAAATCTTGGTGGGGTTTTATCGTTTGTAAAATTCATGGTATAATATGTATAAATATCGCTAAGGGTACCCTTAGTCTATTGCTTACACAATAGACTAATACTATCAGCTCTTAGAGAAATCTGTTTAGGAGTCTATTTAATGGCAATAAAGGGAATTACATTAAAAGAGAGTATGAATCGCTCTGTTCAAGCAATTATGCCACTTGATGAAGAGAAAAATGTATTTGCAAAGAAACTAATCAGCTATTTAACGCATTTATACGATAAGGCAGATGAATCTGAGGAGTACCAAAAAAATCTTCTTAAAGTGTTTTTGGAAGGAATTATGTCTCATAATTTCATTAATACTTCCAGTAGAATTGATTTAGCAATTTATAATGGTAAAGATGCCAATTCTTCTCTAGGTGTTCTTTTTGAATGTAAAAGTTTGTCTAATAAAGCAGAGATGATGACAACGGATAGAATCAATTCTAAAGCTTTTCAAGAAATAATTGCTTATTATTTATATGAACGACTTTTTGAAAAAAATCTTGAAGTTAAGAAGTGTATTATCACAAATGGTCTATCTTGGTTTATAGTAGAAGCTAAAGAGTTTGAAAAACATTTCTTTAAGAACAAAAAACTAGTTGATCTGGTAACCAAATTTAGGAATAATCAACTGTCCAGCAATAGAACTGATTTTCTTTACTCACAAGTAATTGCACCTGAAATTGATAGAGCGCTTGAAAAAGGAATTGTAATCGCACACTTTGACCTTAGTCAAGCTCTAGTTAAGTCCAGAAAGTCTATTGAAATTAAGAAAAATAATCTAACTCAACTATATCGATTTTTTACAGCTGAAAATCTTCTTAATAAAGAAATTTTTACAGATTCTAACAAACTTAACAAAAATTTCTATGATGAATTACTTTATTTAATGGGGCTTGAAGAAACTAAATCAGGAACTTCAAAAATTATTTCTCGATTAAAACCAGCTAATCGACAACCTTATTCTTTTGTAGAGAACATTATCGAGAAATTGGATACAAATGATGTTCCAAAAGATAAACAAGAAGAAATTGCTATTCAGTTGACAGTTGTATGGATAAACAGAATTCTTTTTTTGAAGCTATTAGAATCTCAGCTTGTTCTTTTTAATAAGGATGAGTCATATCGCTTCTTGACCTATGAAAAACTATCTAGCTTTGAGGAAATTTACAATCTCTTTTTTGCAGTTTTAGCTAGAAAAGTCTCCGAACGAAACGAAAGAGTTCAAAAGAAATTTGGTTACATTCCTTATCTGAATTCATCACTTTTTGAAGAGACTGAATTGGAAGTTTCGCGTGATGGAATTGGAATTGATAGACTACCAGAGGGCTATATTGAAATCTTTTCAAAAACCGCCCTTAAAGGAACAAATAAAAAATGTAAAAAGGGAAACATCAATTTAATTGAATACCTTTTTGAGTTTTTGGATGCTTATGATTTTTCAACTACTATCACTCATCATGAGAAATCAAAAAATGACCTTATTAATGCTTCAGTTCTTGGGCTGATTTTTGAAAAAATCATGGATATCGTGATGGTTCTTTCTACACACCTGGAAACATCACTATGTATATGTCTCGTAAAGCTATAAGAACAGCAGCAGTCGATAAAATCAATAGCGTACTTGACTGGCAATGTGAAACAATTGAAGATATTAAGTTTAATATATGTAATGTTCAAATTGCTAAAAAGGTATCAGATGCGATTGATAGCTTGAAGATATGTGACCCTGCTGTGGGGTCAGGACACTTTCTTGTCTCAATCTTGAATGAAATTATTGCTCTAAAAAGCGATTTAAATGTTCTCTTTGACGCTGAAGGTAATCACATTGGGAATTTAATTCAATGCTACGTCATCAATGATGAGTTAGTTATCCAAGATATGTCAGGAAATAACTTTGTTTATCAGACGGGGAATCAGCAATCTGAACAAGTTCAAAAAGCAATTTTCAGTCAGAAAAGGCATATTCTGGAAAATTCGCTCTTTGCAGTGGATATTAACCCAAGTTCGGTCAATATTTGCCGTTTGCGTCTCTGGATTGAACTCTTGAAGTCCTCTTATTATTATCAGGATACTGATACCGACCAACCTGTTTTAACGACCTTACCAAATATTGATATCAATATCAAAGTGGGGGATAGTCTTCTACATAAGTTTGATTTTGACTATGAATTTGATATGAGAAAGACAGATTTCAAGGACTATCTATCTTTAGTCAAAGACTATAAGGATACAAATAATAAACGGATTAAAGCTGAAATTTGGAAGAAAATAGAGAATCTCAAGCGTTCCTTTGATGATACAGCCTCAAGTCCTGAATTAAAGAAATTATCCCGTCTCTTATCCGAACGAAACAAGGCTGGTGCCATTAGCTTATTTG
>CAJPRB010000057.1:0-10001 GCA_905372925.1 uncultured Streptococcus sp. | reverse complement strand
GCTCAATGGTGTGAAGGCCAGCGGTAGGGATAGAGTCTTCATTTGGTTGCACCAAGCGAATATCAAAGTTGGAGATGATGTCTCCCTTTGGTCCTGTTTCTTCCCCAATCAAGCGAACATATGGTGCTTTAACAATGGTGTGGTCAAGTTCAAAACTTTCAACAATAACTTCTTTTGACATGGTAAATCCTTTCAGTTTTCTTCTTTCATTATATCATAAAGCCTGCTCTTGATGGAGTTTGATAAATGACTTTTTGGTACTAGAATGATAATAAAGTCTCCATACATAAACCTCAGAATTATAAAGAAAGAATGGAGTAAAGGAAAAGAAAAACTGAGTTCTTTCTAATGAAGCTAGAGCGATTTTTGAAAGGCGAGATCAACTTTTAGAATTTTTGCTCGATTTCTGAACTAATTCTGAACTAGATTGGATATACTGGAGAAAATAAAGATAAAGGAGTTCAGTATGGAACATGTAGTGAAAATAGAAGGAGTCTGCAAAAAACATGGCAGTAAGCAGATTTTAAAAGATATTTCTTTTACAGCTAGGAGTGGTCGCATTACGGCTTTTCTAGGCCCAAATGGTGCAGGGAAAAGTTCGACCTTGAGGATTCTCTTGGGATTAGATCGGGCGACAGCAGGGACTGCGACTTTTGATGGACAAACCTATCAGTCAATGACCTATCCACTTAGAACGGTAGGTGCAGCCTTTGATGGCATTGGCGGTTTGCTAAATCGTAAGGTCTATGATCACCTGCGAATTATTGCGGCGAGCAATGCTATTCCCAAGCCTCAGATTGATGAGGTTTTGGAGATGACTGGAATTGCTCATAAGAGGAAGGACCTCTTATCAAGCCTGTCTCTGGGGGAAGGTCAACGCTTGGGTTTGGCAGCAGCTTTGCTGGGTGATCCTCAGTTTCTTATATTAGATGAGCCGACTAATGGGCTGGATCCAAGTGGGATCAAGTGGTTTAGAAAGTTCATCCGTCAGCAGGCTGATTTAGGGAAAACGGTACTTCTATCTTCTCATATCCTGTCAGAGGTGCAAATGGTGACAGATGATGTCGTCTTGATTCATCATGGGCGGATTATTGAGCAGGGACGATTGGAAGAGGTGCTGCAAGATTCAGATAGCCTAGAAGATCTCTTCTTTGATTTGACAGAGGAGGTTTAAGATGAAAGAAACGATGTCCTTATTGCATTCAGAATGGTTGAAAATTTGTTCAACCAAGGCTTTCAGAGTGAGTATGGCCTTCATGCTGCTATTGGTGCCTGCCGTATCCTGGTTGGAGGGTCGACAGTATTTGTCTATTGGCCTGGATGCCACACCTGAGACGGTTCCTGGTTTGGCAGAAGCCATTGACCCGCTGGAATATCTAGGCCTCAATGGTGCTTCTATGGCAGGCATGGTTTTGGTCATCTTAGCTGGAATTTTGGGAGCTATGGAATTTCAGTCTCATAGCTTGAGAACCAGTCTATTATCCTGTAATAACCGCCTGAAGCTGCTTGTGGGGAAACTCATGACCTTTGCTTGCTTTTCTCTTGCCAGTAGCTTTTTATCAATCTACTTTAGTTATATGGTCATGCATCTGGCTTTAGGAAAGGAAGGGCTTGATCCGATTCTGCTCAATCAGGCAGCTTGGAGTTTGATTTTGTGGAAAACCTTATCTCTAACCTTATTAGGAATCCTTTCATTTCTGTTAGGTTTATTGGCTCGGACCATGCTGGTTCCTCTGCTTTTTCTCGTACCCCAAATATATAATCTGGGAAACTACCTGGCAGCTCACACGAGTTGGGGAGCTTATTTGCCACAGCCGGCAGGAGAGTTGTTTGCTGCAACGCCAACTTCCCAATATGCCAACAATCCCTTGCAAGGGCTGTTGATACTTGGTGCATGGTTACTAGTCATCGGAGGTATGACCTCTCTGCGCTTTTTGAAGACGGATTTAGGAGGGCGATACTGATGATAAAAGCTCTACTTAGAAGCGAATGGATTAAGTTCCGTTCTTACTATCTCGCTCTTGGTGCAGCCTTGGTGGCTCTGGGAGTCGTTCCTTTTTTTCTGATGAATCTTGACTACAGTCAAACGGTAGTTGGCCAGACAAAGGCTCTGAGCGAGGCTTTGCATGCTCTCTATCTGGCGCAGCCTGTCATCGTCATCTTTACTTCCCTCTATTTTGCTCAGGAGTTTGTCAAGTCAGGGATGCGAACGAATTTTCTAACTGTATCAAATAGAAAGGCTTGGTTGGCTGGGAAAATCCTTTTTCTGGCCTTGCTGCTCTTGGCTCTCTACAGTGTCATGATAGGTAGCTGTTTCCTTGTTATGCTGGCTCGGTTTGACCTGGACTTTAGCTGGTCCTTACTGGTGAAATTCCTCTATTACAGCTCTTTTGGTCTTCTCAGCAATCTTTTTCTAGCTTTTTTAGCTGCCGGCCTCGCTTTGCTCTTTCAATCTTGGATTGTGCCGGTGTCAGTGCTCTTTCCTCTCTTGATTGGTCTCAGCCGTTTATTGGCAACTTTCATCAAAGAAGCAAAATACCTGCCCGATCTGGCTACCCTAAATCTTTTTGAGTATGAAGGCCTTCAGCATTCAATAGATCTATCAGGGCTGGGAATACAGCTGTTCTGGTTAGCTTTGGTTTGGAGCTCTGCTATATTCTTAACCTTGAAACGAGATGTTCGCTAGAGGTATGCTATAATGGAAATCATGAGACAGTATCGTATTTTAGTGGTTGATGACGACCGGAGCATTTTGAAACTGGTGAAAAATGTCCTAGAGCTCGATGCTTATGATGTGACGACGCTTGATCGGATAGAAGAGCTAGAGCTGACGCATTTTGTCGGATATGACTTGATTCTGCTGGATGTGATGATGGAGCCTGTTAATGGTTTTGAGCTGTGTTCCTATATTCGTCCTCATCTTTCGTGTCCGATCATCTTTCTGACGGCTAAGGAGTTGGAGGCGGACAAGGTGGAAGGCCTCTTTCGCGGAGCAGATGACTATATTGTCAAGCCTTTTGGGACCAAAGAATTGCTGGCGCGTGTCAGAGCTCATCTTCGGCGGGAGGAAAGACGTGAGGAGCGCTATTCTGAAATTGCTTCTTGTCAATTTTATCCAGAGCGCTATGAAGTGGCCTGTTTTGGTAAAGTCTTGAAATTTTCAGAGCGAGAGTTTAAGTTGCTACATTTACTAGCTAGCAATCCCAAGCAGACCTTTTCAGCTGAACGCCTGCATACCTTGCTTTATCCAGAAAGCTCAGAAACACAGCTTCGCTCCATTTCAGAATACGTATATCAGATTCGTCAAAAATGCAAACAAGAAGGGCTGCAAGCAATCGCAACAGTGAGAGGAGTAGGCTATAGATGGCAATTAGAACCCGAAATTTCAAAAGCCTAGTCTGGACAACCAGTTTAAAAATCGTCTTTTTCCATGTTTTGATTTTTGTGCTTATAGGTTATGAATTTACGCAAGGAAGTGATTACGTTCTTTTCACCTTGTTCTTTTGGGCAGGGAGCTTGCTGCTGATTACTTTTTATCATATTTTGAAATTGCTCCGAAAAATCGATAGGGAAATAAAAATGCTAACGAGCAAGAAACTTTTAGAAGAAAATCAAAGCCAGCTTTTTCGGATCGAGGAAATGCTCGAAGTTTATAGCGATTTACGAAGCAGCCATCAAGAAAATGCTCGTCTTCTAGAAAAAGAGCAGCAGCATAATCAGGAGTTGATTTTACAGCTATCAGCGACATCGCACGATTTGAAGACGCCCCTAACTGTGATTAAAGGGAATGCTGAGCTCTTGGAGTTGGCGCAGTTGGGCCAGCCACAGGCAGACTATGCTGCTGAGATTTTGCAGGCCAGTCACAAGATGGAAGAGTATTGTGGTTCTTTGATTGATTACGCTAAGACTTTTCAGATTGATGCTAATCAGTTCAGTCAGCTTTCCTTAAGGGACTTTTTGGCTGATTTACAAGACGACTGGGCACTGTTCAGCAAACAGGAAAACTATCGTTTTTATCTCCAAGAAGATTGTGATCTTAGTCTGATTTTGTCGATTCATTTGGACTATCTTAAGCGGGCTTTACTCAATATTTTACTGAATGCGCTTGAACATGCTGACCAAGACAAAAAGGAAGTGAAGCTGACGGTATCATTACAACAGGACCAGTTGGTTTTTGCTATCTGGAACAACGGTCCTGCATTTTCAGAGGAGATGCTGCTGGGAGCGGAACAGCTCTTTTATCAGAGTGACCAAAGCCGCAATTCAGCTAATCCCCATCATGGTATCGGCTTAGCCTTTTCTAAGCAGGTAGCTATCTTGCATGGTGGTCGTCTGACCCTGCTCAATCCAGACCAAGGAGGAGCCTGCGTCGAGTTGACAATTTCATTGAAATAAATGAGGATAAAAAAATCATAAAAACGCATAATACCAAGTGTTCAAAAGACTTGATATTATGCGTTTTATCTTTTATCATGTAAAGATTTACTGGATTTTTACTCAAATTGAGTTTTATCCAGCCTCGTTTAATTACTTCCGATACAAGCGATCGTATTGATAGTAAGGATCAAAGGTTACGTTGATACCTAGTTTGCGAAGGACATTCTTGTCTTCATCTGTCAAGATGATGGTTGAGTGAGCTTCGCTTCCTTTGAGGTTACCGAGTTCCTTCATTGCGCGCGCAGCATCAGGATTTTCCATAGCTGTGATGGCAAGAGCAATCAGGATTTCATTTGAATGCAGGCGTGGATTGCGACTACCGAGATGGTTGATCTTAAGTCCTTGAATTGGTTTGACAACTTCAGGCTCGATTAGTTTCACTTCCTTAGCGATGTCAGCTGATTTTTTGATGGCATTGATCAAGGCAGCAGCTGTAGGACCAAAGAGCTCTGAGTTTTTACCAGTTACGATTTCCCCATTTGGCAATTCAAGGGCTAGGGCAGGGCCACCAGTTTCTTCTGCTTTTTGACGTGCCGCGACAGCAACCTTACGGTCTGCAGGTGTGATACCGAGGTCGTTCATGAGAAGTTCAATCTTCTTGACAGCAGTTTCTCCGACTTTTTCAGCTTTGAAATCAAGGACTGTCTGATAGTAGCGACGGATGATTTCTTGTTTAGAAGCTTCGATAGCAGCTTCATTATCAGTAATAGCAAAACCAACCATGTTGACACCCATGTCTGTCGGTGAAGCGTATGGAGATTCACCGAGAATGCGTTCCAACATGCGCTTGAGCACTGGGAAAATTTCGATATCACGGTTGTAATTGACAGTGGTTTCTCCGTAGGTTTGGAGATGGAAGGGGTCAATCATGTTGACATCATCTAGGTCAGCTGTGGCAGCCTCGTAGGCCAAATTGACTGGGTGATGAAGGGGAAGATTCCAAACTGGGAAGGTTTCAAATTTAGCGTAACCAGACTTGATACCGTTGATTTGGTCGTGGTACATATTGGACACACAGGTTGCCAATTTTCCAGAACCAGGTCCAGGAGCTGTTACGACGATTAACTTGCGACTGGTTTTGATGTAGTCGTTTTTCCCCATGCCTTCTGGAGAAATGATGTGATCCATATCAGTTGGATATCCTTTGATTGGATAATGAAGATAAGAATCAATTCCGTTTTTCTCTAGCTGGTTGCGGAAGGCATCTGCAGCGGGTTGGCCAGCGTACTGTGTGATGACAACGGAGCCAACAAAAATTCCCAGCTCATTGAATTTGTCAATCAAACGAAGAACTTCTTGGTCATAAGAAATGCCTAGGTCACCACGTGCTTTGGAATGCTCGATATTGCTAGCATTAATGGCGATTACGACCTCAACCTGCTCTTTCAATTCTTGCAAAAGCTTGATTTTATTATCAGGCTCATAACCAGGAAGTACACGAGCAGCGTGGAAATCTTCTAACATTTTGCCACCAAACTCCAAATAGAGCTTGCCGTCAAATTGGTTGATGCGCTCCAAAATGTGGTCGCGCTGTAGATTTAAATATTGTTCAGAACTAAAAGCTTGTTTTTTCATTTTTTTACCTCTGACCTCCATTATAATAAAAAATTGGAAGTTAGGAAACTATAAAGCTAAAAAAGAAATCAAAAAGATTAGGCAAACGCTTGCACTAAGTTTAAAAAAGCGCTATCATAGACTGTAGATTATTAAAATAATGAGGTAACAAGATGCAAGAAAAATGGTGGCACAATGCCGTAGTCTATCAAGTCTATCCTAAGAGCTTTATGGACAGCAACGGAGATGGAATTGGCGATTTGCCAGGAATTACAAGTAAGTTGGACTATCTAGCCAAGTTAGGGATCACAGCGATTTGGCTTTCTCCCGTTTATGACAGTCCTATGGATGATAATGGTTATGACATTGCTGATTATCAAGCGATTGCAGCTATTTTCGGGACCATGGAGGATATGGATGAACTGATCGCGGAAGCTAAGAAGCGTGATATCCGAATTATCATGGACTTAGTAGTCAATCATACCTCGGATGAGCATGCTTGGTTTGTTGAGGCCTGTGAAAATCCTAACAGTCCCGAGCGAGACTACTATATCTGGCGAGATGAGCCCAATGATTTGGAGTCTATCTTTAGTGGGTCTGCTTGGGAATACGATGAGAAGTCGGGTCAATACTATCTTCACTTTTTCAGCAAGAAACAGCCTGATCTCAATTGGGAAAATGAAAAACTGCGCCAGAAAATTTACGAGATGATGAACTTCTGGATTGATAAAGGAATTGGTGGTTTCCGTATGGATGTCATTGACATGATTGGGAAAATTCCTGATGAGAAGGTAGTTAATAATGGTCCTATGCTCCATCCCTATCTCAAGGAGATGAACCGAGCGACCTTTGGAGACAAAGATCTCTTGACAGTGGGAGAGACCTGGGGGGCAACGCCAGAGATCGCCAAGCTCTACTCTGATCCAAAGGGTCAGGAATTGTCTATGGTCTTCCAGTTTGAACACATCTGTCTTCAGTATCAGGAAGGGCAACCTAAATGGCACTATCAAAAAGAGCTGAATATCAGTAAGTTAAAAGAAATCTTCAACAAATGGCAGACAGAGTTAGGAGTTGAAGACGGATGGAATTCCCTCTTCTGGAACAACCATGACCTCCCTCGTATCGTCTCTATCTGGGGAAATGACCAAGAATACCGTGAGAAATCTGCCAAAGCCTTTGCGATTTTGCTTCATCTCATGAGAGGAACACCTTATATTTACCAAGGTGAGGAGATTGGGATGACCAACTATCCATTTGAAACACTGGATCAAGTAGAAGATATTGAATCCCTCAACTATGCGCGTGAGGCTCTTGAAAAAGGCGTTCCGATTGAAGAAATCATGGACAGCATCCGTGTCATCGGTCGTGACAATGCCCGTACTCCGATGCAATGGGATGAGAGTAAAAATGCTGGCTTCTCAACAGGTTACCCTTGGTTGGCAGTCAATCCAAACTACGAAGAAATCAACGTTCAAGAAGCACTGGCAAATCCAGATTCTATTTTCTATACCTATCAGAAGCTGGTTCAAATCCGTAAGGAGAATAGCTGGCTGATTCGAGCTGACTTTGAACTACTTGATACGACTGATAAGGTCTTTGCTTATATCCGTAAGGACGGTGCCCGTCGATTCCTAGTCGTGGCTAATTTGTCCAATGAAAAACAAAACTTTGCAGTAGAAGGAAGAGTCAAATCGGTCTTGATTGAAAACACTACTGCTAAAGAAGCAGTTGAAAAACAGGTCTTGGCTCCATGGGATGCTTTCTGTGTGGAACTAACGGATTAAAATAAGGGAACCTCAAGTCTTTGATGCTTGAGGTTCTTTTACTAAAAATTATGTAGAAAAGTCTTTAAAAAATATTTGTTAGAATTTTCTAAAAAATCTGTCGAAAGTTCTTGCTTTTATGAAAAAATAGGGTATAATGGTGAAAACACTATCTTTAAGGAGATTACTTATGAAATCGAAAAAGTGGCTCTTAGGAGCAGGTGCTGTTTTGAGTGCAGCCCTACTGTTAACTGCTTGTGGGCAAAGTGAAAAGAAGGCTGATGCTCCCAAGACATTCTCTTATGTCTATGCTATGGATCCATCATCTTTGGACTACAGTGTGACGAGCAAGAGCTCGACCTCTGACGTTATAGCTAACGTTGTCGATGGCCTTTTGGAAAATGATAAGTATGGAAACTTAATTCCATCACTTGCAGAAGACTGGTCCGTTTCTAAAGATGGCTTGACCTATACCTACAAACTTCGTAAGGGCGTAAAATGGTATACTTCTGATGGAGAAGAATACGCTGAAGTCAAGGCTCAGGACTTTGTTACGGGTCTGAAACACGCAGCTGACGGTAAATCAGATGGCTTATCCCTCCTTCAAGACTCTATCAAAGGTTTGGCTGCTTATGTCAGTGGAGAAAGCAATGATTTCTCTACCGTAGGAGTTAAAGCTGTTGATGATTACACGGTTGAATACACGCTCAACAAACCAGAAAGTTTCTGGAACTCTAAAGTCACAACTGCAACCATGCTCCCAGTAAATGAAGAATTTTTGAATTCTAAAGGGAGCGACTACGGTGCACCAACACCATCAAGCATTCTTTATAACGGTCCTTATTTCTTGAAATCATTGACTTCAAAATCAGTCATTGAATATGAAAAGAATCCAAATTACTGGGATAAGGACAATGTTAAGATTGACAACATCAAACTAACTTTCTACGATGGATCTGACCAAGAATCTTTGATTCGTAGCTTTACACAAGGTGCTTATACAACAGCCCGTCTCTTCCCAACAAGCTCAAACTTTGAGTCAACTAAAAAAGAGTACGGAGATAAGATTGTTTACAGTCCACAAGAAGCGACAAGCTACTACCTCACTGTTAACGTAAACCGCCAGTCTTACAATAAAACAGCCAAAACAGACGAAGCTCAAAAAACATCAACCAAAGAAGCTCTTCTCAACAAGAACTTCCGTCAGGCGCTAAACTTTGCTCTTGATCGTCATTCTTATACTGCTCAGTTGAATGGTGAAGAAGGTGCGGACAAGATTATCCGTAACAGCCTAGTACCTCATGACTACGTTCAAGTAGGTGAAAAGACATTTGGAGAGTTGGCGCAGGCAGAGCTCGTTTCATATGGAGACCAGTGGAAAGATGTAGCCCTTACAGATGGCAAGGATACGCTATACAGTCCTGAAAAAGCCAAGGCAGCCTTTGCAAAGGCTAAGGCAGAATTGCAGGCTAAGGGTGTGACCTTCCCAATCCGTTTGGATGTTCCAGTTGAACAAACGGATGTAATCGCCGTTCAACAGACTAACTCACTCAAGCAGTCTATCGAGTCAACACTTGGTACTGAAAATGTCATTGTCGATGTCCTTCAAATGACAGATAATGAAAAAATGAGCATTACGTCTCAAGCTAAGGTCCCATCTCAAAAAGACTATGACTTGAACGGAACTGGTTGGGGACCAGACTATCAAGACCCAGCTACCTACCTCAACATCCTTGATGCTAAGAAGGGTTCTGCCCTTAAACACTTGGGAATCACTCGCGGAAAAGATCCAGAAGTGATGGCTCAAGTTGGACTTGATGAGTACAAAAAGCTCTTGGATGATGCCGCAGCTGAAACCAGCGACCTCAATAAGCGTTATGAGAAATACGCTAAAGCTCAAGCTTGGGTATCGGATAGTTCGCTCTTGATCCCAGTTGCCTCTTCAGGTGGTTCTCCAACTGTTAGCCGAACTGTACCATTCACAAAAGCATACTCTCAAGTCGGAATCAAGGGAGATCCATTTGTCTTCAAAGGCTTGGAGTTGCAAAATGATGTCGTGACTACAAAAGAATACGAAGAAGCTCTCAAAAAATGGCAGAAAGAAAAGATCGAAACAAATGCCAAATACCAAAAAGAGCTAGAAAAACACGTCAAATAGCCTATAAAAGAAAAGGAAGTTGCAGAAAATCTGTGCTTCCTTTTTCTGATTTTGAGACAGCAGTTGTCGTAAAATCAGTTATTGAATGA
>CAJPRB010000056.1:0-10179 GCA_905372925.1 uncultured Streptococcus sp. | reverse complement strand
GGAACAAGGTTCAAGCTATAAAGAAACGGCTCGCTATATCACTGAACATTATAAGAAAATGAGTGATGTAACTGTTAAATCCCATTATTGTAAAGCGCTAAAAAAATTAGCTCCTTTATTAAAAGCTTACCGCTAATCCCTCAAATCCAGTGACAGAGTCACTGGATTTTTTGTAAAAAAAATTAAAAATTCAACAAATAACTTTGCGTTTAGCTGTCTCATTCTCCTTAGTAATGAGGAGGTGGTCAGATAACCTAAAAAACAAAGTCCAGCTCATGACCCAAACCGAGCCTGTCGCATACACACTATCTCTTATTCATAAGGAGGATTTGCCCTATGGCGTTCAAAATGAAAACCACAAAAGGTGGTTATACAACTACATTGGCTGATAAAATTATCAGTCAAAAACAACCGATTTACTCACTTAGTACCGAACTTGAACCACAACAACGGTTTGAAGAAGGAAAACCGACTGGAGAAATCGTAGCCTATAAAGCATGGTTTGTGCAGGAAGGGCAAGACCCTTTCCAAGTGAAATTTGAAGATACGATTGAACTTCCAGCTTTTCAATCTATGATTCAATTTGACACCCTACAAGCGTGTGAAGTAAAATATAACGTTTACTTCAAAGCAAATGGTATCAAGGAGGTTCGGTAATGACTTCACAATCTCGTGATGTGCTGAACCAATCTTACCTGCAATCTTACCTGCTCCAGAGCCTAAACATGGCTCTGGGGGCTTTAATGCAGGGAGAAACTAGCTACACCAATTCTTTTAATATTGTCATTCAAGAAGACGGCTTTGTTTTTGTCCCTCGTCTGCCATGTGCCTATATCCTTGATGATGACTTGTACAAGAAAATCTTTCTGATTGCCAATGCTTCACTTTATCCACAATTCACGCTCCTAAAACAAAATGCTACCTATTTTGTCCCTCTAGAAACGGATGACTTACACATTCAACGTGGTTTATTCTTCCCTTGGCAAAGAGGAATTTCAGAACGTTTAGCGATTCCTGATTTGGATAAGTTTTCAGCCAGATTACCACATGGGAAAATCCCTATCATGAAGCACTTTGAACTCAACCTGGAAAGGATAAACCATTGGGCTATAGCAGGTTCGTCGGGTTCTGGGAAATCGTACGCTCTCACTTACTTTTTGAGTGTACTGAAGCATATGTCTGACTTAATTATCATTGACCCTAAATTCGATACACCAAGTCGTTGGGCAAGAGAAAATCAAATTGCGGTTATCCATCCTGTCGAAAATCGTTCAAAATCTGATTTTGTTTCACAGGTCAATGAACAATTAAGTCAGTGCACAAACCTCATTCAGAAACGACAAGCTATTTTGTATGATAACCCCAATCATCAATTTACTCATCTAACCATTGTTATTGATGAAGTCCTAGCTTTATCCGAGGGAGTCAATAAGAATATCAAAGAAGCCTTTTTCTCCCTACTCTCTCAGATTGCCTTACTAGGACGTGCTACCAAAATCCATCTGTTTTTGGTAAGCCAGCGTTTTGACCACAATACTATTCCAATTTCCGTTAGGGAACAGCTAAACGTAGTGTTGCAAATTGGAAATATCAATCAGAAAACTACTCAATTTTTATTTCCAGACCTAGACCCAGAGGGTATTGTTATTCCAATAGGACATGGGACAGGTATCATTCAAGTTATCGATAATGAACATCCCTACCAAGTTCTGCCCTTACTCTGTCCAACCTACTACACTAAACGAGGTATTCTATGACCAATAAAACCTACTTTATGAGAAGTTTTAATCTCATACTATATTTATTTCTATTTGCACCTATCTGTTCTGCATTTGGCCGGTTATTCAATTATCTTTCCGTTCAATTAACAAATATCACGTTTGTCAATTTAGATACGGTCAAAAGTATTACGGATATCATTAGTTCCGTTTGTCATGGATTTGCACTTATTTCTCTTCTACTTGCCTTATTTTTGGTAGGATTAGAAATAATACAACGGTTGAAAACAGATAGTCTTTGGAACTATATCCAATCTGTCTATCACACTTTTCTGTTGCGACACTTCCTGTTTCAGCGTGAACGAGTACAGAAGATAAGTAATCTTGAACATCAGACGGTTACTACTATCAACCCAATCCATAACGGATTTAACCGAGCTGTTCGTAAGTGTATCGTAGATATACGAAAAGATACCATCACTATTTTTCTAAAAGTTCCTAGAGACCAACAAGGGCAAAAAATCCTAAAAGAGATGGAAGCACAATTAAAAGAAGAAATCGTCAGCCAACACGCAGACTATTATTTCTCCTCTCCTATTCTAGTTCGTAACCAATTGTGGTTCACTGGACAAAAACGTTAATCCCTTGGGGCTGTGGCTTGCGTTAAGCAAAAGCCAGACAGCCCCTTTTTATATTCTTTTCTATCATGACCTATTGGGGTGACTACGACCCCCAATAGGTCAATAATCAATAATCACAAAAAATTCAATTTTTTCAAAAAAACTTTGCATACGACCTGTCATTTCTCCTTAGTAATAGAACCCAAAAGAAATGAGGTAACTGCCTATGGCAAAAGAACAGCGCTCAACCAAATGGACGTTTCTCTTCTACGAGGAAAGCGCACCAGAGAACTACTTGAATATATTAGAGGAACTCCATATTCCGTTTATTCTTAGTCCTTGGCACGATAAAGACTTTAATAGACAGACGGGAGAGTTCAAGAAATCGCACAAACACGGTGCTTTCTTCTTTGATTCACTGAAAAGCTATTCACAAGTATCAAATATCATCAGTGACAAACTAAACGGTCCAGCACATGTGGAGGTAGTTATGTCTCCCACTGGTTTATTTGACTACTTTACCCATGCGGAAAATCCAGATAAGACCCCCTACAACATTGAGGATATTGAAGTCGGTTGCGGCTTTAATTTAGAAAAATTCTTGATGGAGATGAACTCCTCGGATTTTATACATGAAGTAGTTGATATTATCGAAGAGAACGACTTTACCGAATTTGAAGAATTGGTCTGGTATGCCCGAGCAAACAATACCAATTTACTATCTCTAATCATTGAACGTACGTATTTCTTCGCCAAGTACCTAGATTCACGACGATATAATCCTAATCGACTCCATAATTCAAACACAGAGGAGAAAGAAAATAATGAATAACGAAAAATTAGAACAAATTGAACAATCATTGCAAACACTTATCAAACTCATTCAAATCAAAGAACAGAACATACCACCAAAGATAGTACAACAGAGAGAATTGCTAAAACAGCTAAATATCTCTCCAAACACACTAAAAACATGGGAACGAAAAGGATTAAAAAGATTAGAACCTCCAATTGAGGGAACACGAACTGTCTTCTATTTACTAGATGATGTTATTAACTTCTTACAATCCTAATATTGAAAATTTGTGCTAAAATAGTTTTATCTAAAAGAAAGAGTGGTAACTATTTTAGCCTACTTCAATATCCCTGAAGAAAGGCAAACATGGAAACTGAAACAATTATCCATAATGGCAAAAAGGTCATTAAAAAAATCAAAAAAGATAAATCCATTTCGTATACGCTCAAAGGAGCATTTCTCGGTAAAGATGTTAAAACTGGCAAACAAGTCACAACAACTATTACTGCAAAAACACTTAAGCAGCTTGATAGAGAAGTTATTCAAGCTCGCTTAGACTTTGAAAGAAATGGATTTACTCGAAAAGAGAATGTGTCTATTAATACGCTGGAATATTTAGCCGAAGCTTGGTTTCAAGCTTATCAAACTTGGGTTAGTTCACATAATACATTAAATAGGGTAAGGGGTTACCTAGATAATTATATTATCCCTAAATTCGGAGATTACAAACCAGATAAAATTGAATCTGCGGATATTCAGCTATGGTTAAATGACCTAGCAAAGAAATCAAAAAAATCAGTTGAATCAGGTGTAAAGCGTGCAAATAAAGGATGTGCAAAAGATTTCGGTGCTGTTATTCATAAGTTGAAAGATATTTTTGACTATGGCATTACTAACTATGATCTGACTGCTAATCCTGTAAATGCTATCAAGATTCCACCAAAGCCAAAGTCTAGTAAGAAACGTATCATGGTTTTACATGATGATAGTCTTGCTAGGTGGCTTAACTATCTTGAAAGCTTAGATAATAGTAGAGCCAATCGACGGTTTAAGCTGATTTGTAATACACTCTTAGCTTCAGCCTTGCGCATAAATGAGTTATTAGCATTGACAATTGATGATTTGAACTTTGAAGAATCCTCTATTAGTGTCAATAAAACATTACTTTGGAAAACAGCTAACAAAAAGACCGGAACAAAAGGGAAAGTTATCTGTAAAGCAACACCCAAAACTGATGCAGGCAATCGCTCTATTCCAGTTCCTTTGTCTATACTTGAGGCACTTCGAGATTTTCACAATGAAATGAACGAGTATCTCGAATTGCACAACAGGCATAGAACAAAACTGATTTTCCCTACAATCTATGGGAACTATATGTGTGATAGAAACGAGAGAACAACTCTTAAGAAAAGGTTAGTAGGTCTTGGATTACCAAACTATGGTTTCCATTTATTCCGACATACTCATGCTTCAATGTTGCTCAACGCTGGCACAAATTGGAAAGAACTCCAAGTCAGAATGGGACATAAATCAATTTCAACTACAATGGATACTTACGCTGAATTAGCACCACAACGAAAGTTAGAAGCTGTGGGTATTTATCTTGAAAAGATTGCTGAACTAACGCAATAACTACTCTACCATTCACTCTACCTTTTATTATGTAGCATTCTAAAAACATTGATGTACCAACGTTTCTAACAGCTAAAATAGAAATTATTTAACTCTTACAGAGGTTAAATAAGCATAACTCAAAACGCCTTACTGGGCGTTTTTTGCTTTATTGGTTAGCAATCTATAGCTTTTCAGGAGAGATTTATGGCATTTTATCTTTGGATGTTCCCTCTACTCTTTATCTTTCACGATATGGAAGAAATTATCGGTCTTGTCCCTTGGATTCATCTCAACGAAACCTTGCTGGCCCAAAAGGCTCCAACTATTCTCAAGATCCACAAAGAAATGACAACAGAGGGATTTGCCCTCGCTGTTTTTGAGGAATTCATCCTTGTCTTAACCATCACTTTATTAACGTATTTTACTCAATCTAGAGTTTTCGAATTAATTTGGTTAGGAGGATTTGTGGCCTTTGCGCTTCATCTCTTGCTCCATATCGGACAATCAATCCTTCTTCGCAAGTATATCCCTGCTCTGATTACTTCTACCATTTGTTTTCCTGTCAGTGCTTATTTGATTACAGACATCGTACATTTGTGGCAAGTTTCGACTAGCGAATTTTCCCTATTTTCACTGGTCGGTTCAGGCCTCGTCATCACCAATCTCCTCTTTGCTCTCTGGCTTGGGAAAAAGTATTCCACCTGGCTTGTTCACAAAAACGAATAAAATCCCCTGCAAATCTACATTGCAGAGGATTTATTTTTATTCTTGTACTTCTTTCTGCGCAGCCTTTCCTTGGTCTAGAAGGGCTTGTACGATTTTTTCATCGCGGAGTTTAACAGAGTCGTTGATCATTTCTGCAGATTTGACGATGGTTGTTTCTAGTTGAGCACGTTTCTGGCGTCCCAACTCAATGGCAGCAACGATACCTTGGTTTTGAGCGACTAAACTTTCAGCAAGTTTGGTGACGGATTCAACAGCTACTGTTGGACTTTGGGCAATTCGTTCCATCTGCGGAATCACTTCCTTACTTGTTTCAGCTAGCATCTGAAGAGCAGCATTGTTGGCATTGACAATGGCATCTGCAACGACACCTGATTTCATCGATTGTTGCAAAATACCAAGTTGGGCAATCGAAAGCTTCATGGTTGGAATGGTATTGCGACGAAGCATGCCCAATTTTTGGCGCATGTCCGATGAAACTTTGACGAGATTACGCATTTGTGGAGTCGTCGTCCAAGCTACATAAAGGCGGCTAACATATTCTGTATGTTGTTGTTCCAGGGTATTGACCACTTCAGCCATACGAGCTAATTCTTGGGACTTGGTTTGATATTCTACCGTACTTGAATCTAGTTGATCTACTTGAGTCTTCAATTCAGCAGCACGATTCCCAGCTTCTGCCTGACTGGCCTCGATAAAGGAAATAACTCCCACTAGATTTTCAATGGATTTGGTATTGTCCTCAATCAGCATTTCAGCAGAAACAATATTTCGCGCCAGCACATCTTCTTGCTTGACCACAGCAGCAGCCATACCATCTAGCTTTTGCTCAACTGTTTTTGAGTCAAAATAAAATTCTTGCAGACTGTTCTGGCTCTTTTTAAACAATTTTTGCAAAAAGTTTGGCTTTTCTTCCAATTCTGCAATTTCAGCATTCTTGTATTTGGCTACAAACCCTTGGA
This sequence comes from uncultured Streptococcus sp., assembly GCA_905372925.1. Taxonomy (GTDB): domain Bacteria; phylum Bacillota; class Bacilli; order Lactobacillales; family Streptococcaceae; genus Streptococcus. The sequence continues at coordinate 3,746 of CAJPRB010000056.1, read as the reverse complement.
GTTCACGGTTGGTATTTTTCAGCAGATCATCCACCTGAGGAATTTGCAGTTTCTTCTGCTCGGTCAAGATACAGTTAACCGTACCATTGACACCTTCCACCGCTGATTGACCAAAGTCCAAGAGAGCATTTTGGTCTGTGACAAACTGATCCACTAACTGAGGCACGCGCGCCTTAATCTGCTCTTGTTGCTCAGGACTTAGCTTTTCAAGAAAGGTGATCGTCTGGGCTGAGCCTGTATTGGTCTCGATGATTTCGGTTGTCTTGTCCACTTTGGCCACTGTATTATTAGCAATCTGATCAATATCAAAATTAAATTCTGTCATGGTTACTCCTTTTTTCTACCCTATTCTTTGCGATCTTTGCCCAAGATACGCAGGCTAATATCAAAATCGCGCATATCTGTTTCATTGAGTTCTCTCAAAACTTGGTCCAGCTCAAGGTCAAATTGTTCGATGGCTGCTTTAGCTTGTTCCAAGCGTTCTTCCGCCCGATTATAATTTTTGGGATTTGCCTTAATCTTTAAATAGCCCTCTAAAATCGTTTGGAATTTCTCCATTTTTAAACTATGGATGGCCGTCAGCTCTTCTTTGGCTCCAACATCCGATGACTCGATTTTATTTATGATTTCCTGATGGTCACGCGCAATATTTGCGAGTGTCTGAGCCAATTCTGGCGCCACTTCCTCAGGTTCCATATTCTCAATATCTATCTGACTGTCTCTTTCCAGACGCTCTAGCTGAACATTGATAGTTGCTCTTACTGAGCGGACCTTCTTATCAATTCGACCATAAACAGAATCACCAATATAAGATTTAAACTGATTGGCTTCTTGATGAATCTCACTCAGTTCAAGCAAGACCTGACTGGCTCGACTTTTATAGACCGCTGGTCCTTTTTCAGACAGGGTTTCCTCTAACTGCTGGATATCTTTATCAGCTTGGCGAATCCTCGCTTTTAAAAGTTCAATCTGATCTTCTACTGAACGATTACTCCTCCTACGTCGATAGAGTACATAAGTACCGATACTAATTAGACTACAGATTGCCAAGGGGACAGCGTACTCAGCCAAGAGTCCCAGTAGAATCAAACCTCCCCAGAAATAGAGGCAACCTTTCAAAAATCCATTCCCTGATTTCATAAACATCCCTTATCTTCAATTTATAAATCTATTTTAGCACAAAAGCTGAAAATGAGGGCGGAAAAGTCGCCTAAAACAACTGATTTCTTTAGACCAGAGTCAGAAACATTCTCTCTGAGTAAAAATGATTCCTCAATTACCAACCAAACCCAGAAATCGACGTTTTAAGACAAAGCAAAAAGCCCACTGTTGTAGGCTTTCTGTAAGATATTTCTTAAAATTAAAGCATTTTGTTGTAGAATTCAACGACAAGTGCTTCGTTGATTTCTGGGTTGATTTCGTCGCGTTCTGGCAAGCGAGTCAATGAACCTTCCAATTTTTCAGCGTCGAATGATACGAATGCTGGACGTCCAAGAGTAGCTTCTACTGCTTCAAGGATAGCTGGAACTTTCAATGATTTTTCACGAACTGAGATCACTTGACCTGGAGTTACGCGGTATGATGGGATATCAACGCGTTTTCCGTCAACAAGGATATGACCGTGGTTTACGAATTGACGAGCTTGACGACGAGTAGTCGCAAGGCCAAGACGGTAAACAACGTTATCCAAACGACGTTCCAAAAGAAGCATGAAGTTGAAACCTAGGATTCCGCCTTTGATTTTTGTAGCTTGTACAAACAAGTTACGGAATTGTTTTTCACCTACACCGTAAGTAAAACGAAGTTTTTGTTTTTCAGCCAATTGCAAACCGTATTCTGACAATTTAGAACGGTTGTTTGGTCCGTGTTGTCCTGGTACGTAGTTACGACGTGCCAATTCTTTACCTGTACCTGTAAGTGAAAGGCCAAGGCGACGAGCTTGTTTCCAAGATGGTCCTGTATAACGTGACATATGTATGTCCTCCTGATATAAATAATATTTGGCGGAAATAGTCACTTAGAAAGCCCTGATTCGTGCAGATGCCCTTCGCCTAAACAGCCAAGGTTACTTGTCATAAGACACCTGTTGACGAGCTTCATGCTTTCCTGCTGCTATTTCACACAAAGGCTATTGTATCATGAAAAGCTAGATTTGTAAAGGGATTTTACGCCTTTATTTCAAATTGAGGCTGAATGTAAACTTGCTTCCTAAGCCATATTGACTTTCTGCTGTGATTTCACCACCAAGCTGATGGGCTAGTTCTCGTGCAATCGCAAGTCCTAATCCATGCCCACCTGTCTTCATATTGCGCGAAGTTTCTACACGATAAAGTCGTTTAAAGATCTTTTCCAAATCCTCAGAATGTATCCCTTGACCCTCGTCTTTCACACTGATTGTCAGCTCTTGTTCTGTTAATTGGGCAAGAACCTCGATTCTGGTTCCTGGTTCTGAATATTTAAAGGCATTGTTTAACAAATTGACCAGAATGCGAGAAAGTTTGTCAGAATGGCTCTTGATTTTCGCCGACTCAGGTGACACTTGAATGTAAACATCTCGCTCCTCTTGTTCAATCTGGAGTTGAAATTCACTCATTGACTCAATCAACAGCTGATCTAAAAAGACCTCTTCGACTTCCTCATCAGCAGTATCTTGAGGTTGTGTATTGAGAGTCAAAACATCCAATTCCTCCACTAGCTTGTTTAGACGCTCAGTTTGCCGACCAATCGTGGTTAAGTAGTGGAGCCGCTCCTCTTCCTTAATCACTCCATCTAGAATTCCCTCCACAGTAACCTGAATGGAGGTAATGGGAGTTTTAATATCGTGAGAGAGCTGCGCAATCATCATTCTCTTTTCTTGCTCGCTCTCATCAAGTGATTGAAAGGTAGCCTGCAAATTGTGAGACATGTCATTAAAAGCCTGGCCCAGCTCTTGAAATTCTAATGGTCCTTTAGTTTCGATTTCTGTGCTGAAATCCTTGCTTGCTATATCCTGAGCTTGCTTTTTCAAATGTTTCAGAGAAGAGAACACAGGCGACAAAAGAAAGATGCTCACTGCAGCGCCAATGAAACTAGCAATCAAGGTCATTCCAACTAGAAAGTAAACTTCACTTTTCTCAATCAACATTCGTTGGACTGCCCAGAAAACGACCAAAATCGTTAGTAGAGTCGACACTAGATACCCCACTAAAATATAGTTTTTTAATTTCATTTTCTACCTCTTGGTTTTTCCATCTTATAGCCCAAACCCCAGACAGTTTTGATAGCAGGAGCATTTGAATTTGTATACTTGGTCAACTCTTGCCTCAAAGCATGGATATGAACATTGAGTGTATTGGTATCATCCACATAGTCCTCTTGCCATACCTTCTCGTAAAGTTCCGTCTTTGAAAAGACTCTCTCAGGATTGCTGGCCAATATCCATAGAAGTTCAAAGGATTTTACTGTCAATTCCAAAGGTTGCTCCCCAATGCGAACTTCATGAGTCACATGGTTGATTACCAAGTCACCAAACTCGATCTGTTCTGTCTCTCCTCCGCGGCTAAGGCGACGCAAGATATTATTCACTCTTAAAACCAATTCGCGTGGGCTAAAGGGTTTGACTATAAAATCATCTGCCCCCAAACTTAATCCATAAATCTTATCCTGTTCGCTTGTCTTAGCAGTTGTAAAGAGGAAAGGTTGATCCGGAGCAATATACTGAACTTCACTGATAAAATCATAACCATCCATATTGGGCATCATGATAT